>CAMDZY010000103.1 GCA_945910975.1 uncultured Clostridia bacterium
TGGCTCATGCTTCTGCTGTGTCCATCAAAGCAGGAAGCATTTGTGCAGAACCGGGCTACTGATGAAATGTACAGTATCCCTTCCTTGTATGTATATCAAATAAAAGACGAACGCATGACGATAAATGGGGGCACGAATGAAAAGTCATATTTATTATTTTGATCACCTGCGGGTTTTCGCTGCGCTTGGCGTTGTTTTTATGCACACGGCTGCGCCGCCTTTGCGAATGGATTTGAATTGGAATTGGCATTTGTTGAATGTTGTAACCAGCCTTGCTTTTACGGCCGTGCCGCTGTTTTTCATGATATCGGGCTATCTGCTGCTTTCCAGTGAAAAAACGGCGGATGTTTCTGTTTTGCTCAAGCGCAGGTTGCCGCGCTTGATTGTTCCGCTGATTGGCTGGACGGGCGTGGAGGCGCTGTGGAAGGTTTATTCCTCGGGTGCGTTCAGCGCATATGCGGTTGTGAAGCGGATGGTATCGGCCATCGCCTCGCCGACTTTTTTGGTCTTTTGGTTTATGTACACACTGATCGCGATTTATGTCATTTCGCCGATTTTGTACGGCGGCATCCACGCGCTTGACCGAAAAGGGCACATTTTTGTTTTGGTGCTGATTGCTTTGGTTTCTTTGCAGGCCATTGTGCAGGCGCTGATGCCGCAAAAGGACATTCAGGTGGATCTCATAAACGATTTGGGCATCTTCGGCGGACACCTTGCGACGTTTGTCTTGGGATATTACTTGGGAAGCATGAAGAAGAAAGTGCCAAACGGTTGGCTGCTTGGCGTGGGAGCGCTTTTGTTCGGCATTATTTCGGTTGGGACATACTTCCTGACGAAGCAAAACGGCACATATACGGCGACATTCCAGAAGCAAAGCGCCGGGTTCGAGATTTTGCTAGCGTCCTGCATTTTCCTGCTGTTTAAGCAAAATTGCAATGTAAAGCGCGGCATTTCGTCTTCTCTCGCGCCGCTTATGTTTGGCGTATACCTTATGCACGCGATTTTGCTGAGTATGCTTTATGCGGTTGGCATCAATCCTGTCACATTCGTGCAAACCGTTCTTGTCACGCTGCTTGATTTCCTCATTTGTCTGCTCACCTTGAAAACAGTCGCTACGATCAAACCAATCTGCTATCTGGCCACCGGAATGAGCTTTGCGCAGGCCTGCGGCAGCTGCAATTGGATTTACACGTACAGGCGAATCAAACAACGCTGACGCCGGGTTTCAAAAACCGTCCTCATCTTTGTATGAGGGCGGTTTTTTTGCGCAAAAATCTCCGCCGCATCGGAAGGATGCAGCGGAGGATGTTTATGATTTCGGGTTATCGTCCGGGTTTGCTTTGGGTTTGCGCTTTTTTCTGCGCTTGCGTCGGTTATTGCGATCGGAGCGGCTGGGACGTCTGAGGAGAATGAGCAGTGTGACGAGAAGCATCGGGACGGCCACCACGACAGCGACCAAATAGGGCTGCACTTGGGTGGAATTTGCCACGACGTGGACGTCAAGCTGATCCTTTTCGCTCTCAACACGGTGTCCGCGCACCAGAAGGCGGTGGCTGTTGATGCCATAAGGCGTGCAAGTAACCAGCGTGCAATAGTCCTGACCGGGGACGATTTTTAGTTCTTCCGTTTCGTGGGGTAAAACAATGCGAATTTGGTCGACCTCATAGGTCAGCTTTTCTTTCAACACACGAATCACAAACCGGTCGCCGACAACCATTTGGTCAATATCACTGAGCAGCTTGGCGCTCGGCAGGCCTCTATGGCCGGACAGGACGCAATGGGTGCTTTCGCCACCGACCGGAAGGCTTGTCCAGTCCAGATGGCCAATGCCGACCTGCAAGACGGCTTCGCTGGTGCCGTGATAAATCGGAAGAGAAATACCAAGGCTGGCAACTTCGATGTAGCCCATGATGCCGGTGCCACCGATGTCAAGCAGCTGCTCATATTGGGTGCTTTGCTCCGGGGTAAGGGTGATATCGCCACTGAGGGCGGCATTGTACTCCCGGGCAGCTCCCAGAATTTTTTCGTATTCCGTGTCATCGAGTTTTGCTGTCTGCTCACTGTAGCTGGCGATTGCCTGGGTGGCGTGGCGGGAGTTCCAGAAGTTGCTGACGGTTGGGTAAAGCATCAGCGTCAGGCCGACCAGAAACGCCACAAGCAGCAAGATGGTTGGTAATTTTTTCTTCATGCGGGTTTTCTCCTTGTGGTACGATTGCCGCACAATGCAGTTGCTATTTTTTAAGAACCGGGAAGCCGAGGCTCCCCGGTTCTTACGGGTTGAAATTATGCTGTGACGTCGCGGCGTTTTCTGCGAAGCAGCAGGTAGCCTGCGCAGCACATCAGCAGTGTGCCGATGCCGAAGAACAGGTTCTCGCCGATGCCGCCGGTCTGCGGAATCTCCGTACCTGTTGTGTTGGTACAGGTCACATGGTTGATGTTGGGATTAGACTGACTGTTTTCCGCGATGTCGAACAGGACGCCGTAGCCGATGAAGGTTTCGACGTTGTCGGGACGGAAGCCTGTTTGCGTTGTGCTTTCCCAGCTTGCGACGTATCCGGCGGTAGCTTTTTCGTAGAAGCCGGCTCTGACGCCGTTTGCCAGACCGTAGAGGGTGAATGTCCAATTGTCTTTTAGCTTGACAATTTGTCCCGTTTTTTCTGCGCCCGGCGTGAATTGCAGCGAGATGGGTTGCGGATCGCCGGTGTTGATCGGCTCATAATTGCCGGCCTTATCCGTCAGTCTGTAGTACTGGTTGTTGGTTGCATCGTACAGCGTGTAGGTATAACTGCCGCTCTGGTAGTCCCACTGATGACTGTCACTGCCGCCCTTCCAGACGACCGGCTGGAATTCAAACTCTCTGCCCTTTTCGGAACCCTGACCGCTGACGATCTTGGTCAGCGATACGGAATTGTTGGCAATGGGGGTGTTGATGAAGGTGAGGTTGGCAGTTTGTCCTGCGGTGACCGTAATGCTTCCTGCCTTTGCTTCTACCCTGTTTCCGCCGTTCTGGACTTCGGTCTTGTAGCCGCTTGTCGTTTCTGTTACGGTGCACTGGGCTCCGCCGGGCAGGTGTCTGATGTTGATGGTCTGACCGGCTTTCAGGCTGAAGGTGAAGGTTCCGCTTGTTCCGACATTCACGACCGTATCGCCGATCTTCGCTTCCACGCGCGCCAGATCAGCGGCAGACAGCGCCGCGCCGGACGCATTGGTCAGTGTTGCGCTAAATTCAAACTGCTGCGAACCGGTGATATCCGTTCCGCTTGCATCCGTCAGTCGCTTGCTGATGGCAACATCGCCAAGGAGGGTGTTGGTAAATTCAGCCATGTCCAGATTGTCGGCACGGTCGGCATGCTCCTGGCTCTTATTGCCATAGTTGTTTATTTCGCGCGTACACGAAACGATTCTGGCGCTCAAGGTGCCGTTCTCCGCCTTTGTCACCTCAACAACGACATCGTAGCGGATGCCGGTTTCGTAGACGACATTTTGATCGTCAAGCGCCAATTCGTCAATGCGATAAGACAGCCTTGTTGTGCCAACGGCAAAGTCCTTGGACAAATACTTCATGCGGAAGTTGCCCTCTGCGGAATTTGTTGTGGGAATTGTGATATAAGTCTTGTCACCTGCGCCGGGCGGCACTGTACCGGCGCTGCTGCCCCAGCAGAAAATGCTGAACTGGTAATTGCGGCTGACACCGTCGGGATTGCTGATGGTTTTCCTGACCGGGATCTCCAGTGCTGTGCCCTGCTGCGCGTTGGCGACATGAACCACGTTGGCGGTTGGGATTTGCTCTGTATGATCCAAATCCAAGGCAATGAAACCGACTGCACTTGCTCCGGGGCATTCATCGCCGCCTACCGTGTAGGTTGGCACATAACCGTTTGCAGCTGCATCCTTCTCCTCCACCTCGAAGGAATCTCCGCGGCGCAGGTTCCAGATCGTTGTTTGCGTGCCGGGATAGACGGGTACTAAGCCGGGTTTCGTCAGTGAATATTGTTCTTCCCCGTCCTTCACGCTAACCCACGCACCGGTCGGCAATGGATTACCGTTGATTTTCACGTTCATCCAGTAGACATCGTCCGTTGCGCTGCCTTCCCAGGCCGTGACAGTCTTTCCGATTCTCATGCCGGCGTCGACGATGCGGTTGCGAACCTTTGTTTCGCTTGCGGCATAGCTGTCGGTTCTGCCATAGACGCCCTGTGCCTTGATGGTAAAGGCGTTGCTGGTGTAGACATCGACATCGTTGCCATTGGCATCTTTTGTAGTGAAGCGGTACAGTTCCTTACCCCAGGTGTCGTTGACGCCTTCCGTGACACCGCCGTCTCCGCTCATATGGACGGTGTACGGGTTGGTGGACGTCTTGAGCAATTCAACCACGCGAACACTGCCCGGGAGGAGGTTGTGGAACACTGCCTTTTGGTTGTGTTTGAGGGTAAAGACGCCGTTTGCGCCGGTGGTTCCGGTACCGGTCTTTTCATAGACGGCGTCGGCGCCATCGATGCCGGCGCTTGTGCTGCCGGATTTCCACGTGTAGATGTCATAGGTCACGCCTGCGCCGATATACGGGTCATTGAGCATGGCCTGGTCGGTTGCGGCGTAGGAGCCCTTGCAGATCTGGAAGGTGAAATCATCGTTGTAGCAATTGGAGGTCACGATCGATGCGCCGTACACCTTCTTGCCAACGACCAAATCTGCGTACTGGCTTTCGTTGGTGCAGGTGAAGGAATAGGTTGTGTTGGCCGTAGTCAGATTCTGCCATCTGCCGGGCCATCCGCCGGAACCGTCAAAGCTGCCAACGCTGCCGCCGCTCCATGTGGTAGCATAGCCGGTCGTCCACTCTTCGTAGAAGCCGATATTTGCGCCGACCGGCAGGCCTGTAACGGTGATTCTGTCACCCGCGGCCAAAGTAAATCTGTCGTAGTCGCCAAGTGTGCCGTTTGTACTATTTCCATGGCCAGATGCACGCGTAATGGTATAGTTAAAGGTATATTTATTTTTTGGCATATCGCCAACACCGGCATACCAGATTCGCACGCCGAAGTTGAACTGCTTGTTCGTGTCAGCGTGGGTACCGGTAACGACCTTTTCAAGCGTTGCACTGGTGACCGCCACTGTGTTGGTACAGGTGAATGCATTGTGGCTGGCATCGGCTTCGAGTTCCTGCAAATAGCCGGGCCAATTCTTGGTATGGGTTAACGGGCCGTCATTCTTCTTCTTTGCAGCATTCGTGCCGGTGCTCGACCATGTGGTGCCATAGGCGCTGTCGGGTTGTTCGTAGAAGCCGACACGTGTGCCGATTGGCAGACCGCTGATCGTGATCGTTTGGCCGGCCTTCAGGGTGAACTCGGTTCGGTCGGAAATGGTGCCTGTTCCGACTGTGGTAGCGCCGCTCTTGAGGGTGTAGGGGTACGAACCGCCCAGCGGGTGATCCCAATCTGCCCAAGTTCCGTCGCACTGCCACATCAGGAGGTAGAAGTGGAAATCCTTGTTCGGATTCAGGTTGATGCCATTGACAACCTTTTGCAAGCTCACCGATGTGTATTGGTATGTGTTCGTGCAAATCAGCTCGTTCTCGCCGGCGTTGACCTGGGCAATGTAGCTTCTGCCCCATGCTTCCATGCCGCCGGAGTTCTCCGGGGCGTGATTGAGTCCCTTGCCGGAGAAGGTTGCGGTGTACGGATAGTAATTCGATTCGGGCTGTTCGATAAACTCGAGGCGGTATCCGGGCAAAACGTTGGAAAGTACGAGCCTTTGATCCGCTTTCAGTTTAACCTTCGAGCCATAGTGCAGGATGCCGGTTGCGGCTTGGGTACCGTTGCCGTTGTAGATCTCATACGGATAATCTCTGCCGTCCTCGCCCCAAGCGCCGGCCACCGTACAATAGCGGAGTTCAAACGTGTACTCGTGGTCACTCGCCCCGTTCGGCGCATTGACGACGCGCTTAATCAGCGTTGCCGTGGTTGAATTGGCCGTGTTTGTACAGGTGCAGGTGTAATTTGTTGTGGCGCTATCCAAATCGGAGACATAGCCGTTTAGATTATCGTTGCCATCATTTGCCGGATCGAGCTTGCCGCCGGTTCCGCTCCATACGGTTGTATAGTTGGAATCTGAGTATTCATAGAAACCGATATGCCAGTGGAGCGGGATGCCTTCCACGGTGGCCGTTTGACCGTGCTTGAGTGTAATGACGACCTCGCCGTTTGTCAGTCTGCCTTCGGTAACGTAGCCGCCGCTTGCATTTCGAACAACAAAGCGGTAGTTGCCGGCGCGGCCTTGCCATGCAGGATCCCATGTGATGATCTTAAACTGGAAATCCTTGTTTGTTTCGCCGCCCGCAGAAACCTGTTTTGTCACGCTTGCGGAAACGGTTTTGGTGTTGACGAAGGTAACAATGTTTTGCGAGCCTTGGTCGCTCAGCTTGAACGTGATGGAGTTGCCATTCACCGTGTAATCGCTGCGGCCTTCCATGGACGGCGTTGAGATATAGCCGTCGGCGTTTGATTCCGTGAACGTTACCGTGTTGTTCGAGCCAACCGGCAGGCCGTAGATGGTGATGG
>CAMDZY010000104.1 GCA_945910975.1 uncultured Clostridia bacterium
GGGGAATCGAAGAAACAAAAATGTAGTACGAGCAGCTGCCGTTAGGCAACTGCTCGTTTGTTGCGTTGGTGGGAAAACATATGTAAGATGCGGTTTCTAAGGAATCGCTGGAGCGATTTTCAGAAGCATCAGTAGACATTTTTATCCTACCTCAGAGAATTTGTCTATTGTCCGTTTTTACTGGTTTGGTTCACGGCTTGCACTTGGGGCGGCTTGTTGAAAAGGCTTTCGGATTAAATAGCGTACTGGCTGGTGTAGATTTGATAGTAGAATCCCCGCTTGGCGAGCAATTGTTCGTGCTTGCCCTGCTCCACGATCTTTCCGTCGTTCAGCACGAGAATCAAATCGGAATCCACAATTGTGGACAAACGGTGGGCAATCACAAAGCAGGTTTTTCCCTCCATCAGATTATCCATTGCCTTTTGAATCAAAATTTCCGTTCGGGTGTCCACGTTCGAGGTCGCTTCGTCCAGAATCAGCAGCTTACGTCCGGCCAGAATCGCGCGGGCGATGGTCAAAAGCTGCTTCTGACCGCCGGAAATATTTGTGGTATCATCGCCGATCACAGTGTCATAGCCCTCCGGCAGCGTGCGGATAAAGTGGTCACAGTACGCCTTGTCGCACGCGTCGATGATTTCCTCACGGGTCGCATCAGGCTTGCCGTATGCCACATTTTCGGCAATCGTTCCATGGAATAGCCATGTGTCTTGCAAGACCATGCCGAACAAGTCGCGCGTGCTTTCCCGCGAGAGGTTCGACAAATCCTGCCCGTCAATGGTGATTTTGCCGGCATCAATGTCATAAAAACGCATCAGCAGATTGACGATCGTGGTTTTACCTGCGCCGGTGGGGCCAACAATGGCCACACTTTGTCCCTGCTTGACATCGATGTTCAAATTTTGAATCAGCGGCGTGTCTTTGCTGTAGGAGAAGTCCACGTGTGCAAATTGGATGTCACCGCGCGCTGAAGCCGTGTCCATTTCGCCGGATGGATTGTGTTCTTCCTCCAAATCCAAAATTTTGAACACACGACGGCAAGCAGATTTTGCGTGCTGAAGCTGGCCAAGACCGCTTGCGATCTGCTCCAACGGCGTGGAAAACTGCCGCGCATAGAGTACGATCGACACGATAATGCCAACCGACGTTACACGGCCGGACACGAGCAGCCAGCCGCCGATCAAGCTGATGGCAATATATGCCAAATGGTTGCTGAAAGCAATGATCGGTTGCAGTACCGATTCCAGATAGACGGCATTGACTTCCGCCTTCACACGGCGCTCATTGACCTTGTCGTGCTTCTCCTGGCTGGCCTGTTCATAATTATATGCCTTGGTGGTTGCGAAGTTGGAATACGATTCCTCGACAATTGACGACAAATTGCCGCCTTCTTCAAACATATCGTGGAATCCGTTCTCGCTCTTGGCAGAAATCTTGGTGGAGAGCCAAATGGAGAATGGCGTCAGTGCCAGCACCAGAATCGCCAACAGCCAGTTTTCGCGCACCATCATCACGGTAATGGCGATAATTTGCAGTACGCCGGTTGTCAAAATATCCACAATTTGGTGGATGTAGTTTCCCATGGTGGAAACATCCTCCGTCATGCGGTTGAGGATGTCGCCGACAGGTGTCTGGTCAACATAGCTGACCGGCAGGCGTTTGATTTTCTCGGAGATTTTAATGCGAAGCCCACAGGTGAAATAGCGACTGACCACGTTGTTGAGCAACAGCATTTTAAAATAGTTCATCAAGCTGTAGCCAAAATAGACAGCCAGCAAAATCAGCAGGTCGGTCACCAGAGCTTGCTGCAAATTTTGGGCGGCATTGCCGGACCAGTATTCGTACAGCCGGTCAACCAAACCGCCTAACAGCTTTGGCCCTGCAATCGCGCAGATGATGGCTGCGGTGCTGATGAGCGCGCCCAGAGCCAGCCACCAGCGGATGGGCTTGCACTCATGTACAAGGCGGCGAATGGTATGGTCTTTTTCTTTTTGTACGTTTCGTTTCATCGTGCAGCACCTCCTGTCTGGGAGGCGTAGATCTCCTGATAGACCTTGCAGCGGCGCAGCAGCTCTTCGTGCTTCCCAGCGTCCAGCAGCCGTCCTTTGTCCATTACGAAAATGCAGTCAGACGACATCGCAGATGTGATGCGCTGTGTAATGACGATTTGCGTCTTGCCCCTGATCTTTTTGTTGAGCGCATTGCGCAGGTTTGCTTCTGTCAAGAAGTCCAGCGCGGAAAAGCTGTCGTCAAACAGGTAAATCGGTGCATCCTTGATGATGGCGCGGGCAATTGCCAAACGCTGCTTTTGCCCGCCGGACAGGTTCTTGCCGGATTGCTTGATTTCGTGGTCGTAACCCTCCGGCAAGGTGCTGATATAATTGCTTAACTGCGCGATCTGTGCAGCTTCGTCAAGTTGCTGTTTGCTTGCAGCCGGATTGCCCATCATGATATTTTCACGAATGGTACCGGAATAAATGGCGCACTTCTGCAAAACGCAGCTGATGTTGCGCCGCAACGTCTTTTTGCTCAGATCGGTCGTAGCGTGCCCGTCAAAGAGAATTTTTCCCTCCGTTGGGTCGTGGAAGCCCATCATCAGAGCGGTCAGGGTACTTTTGCCGCTGCCCGTGCCGCCAATGATCGATATCTTTTGGCCGGGATGAATGGTCAGGTTGACATCGTCGATCGCTTTTTCCGTAGCGCCCTCATAGCAGAATGAAACATGGTCAAACACGATCTCGCCCTGAAACGACAAATCCTGCTCGGCAATTTGATCGGCCATGCCCTTGGCTTTCAGCGCCTGATTGATGCGTCGCGCCGCAATGCGGGCATGCGGATACATAATAATAGAAAATGCAGCCGTCATAACGCCGCTCATTGTCAGCGTTACATATTGGATAATGGCGAAAATATCGCCTGCGGATGGGGAACCGCCCGGTGTGAGCCGCCCGGCGCCGACATAAACGATCAGCAGGACCACAACATTCAGCATAAATGTGGCGATCGGGGAGATCATGCCCATACTGGTGTTGCACTTGATGATGTTATCGGCCATTACATGGGTGGCCTCGGAGATGCGCGCGTGCTCCTTGTCCTCGGAGCGGAACGCGCGAATCACGCGGATGCCGCGAAGCCGTTCGCGCATGATATCATTTTGCCGGTCGGTGTATTGGTCGGAAATTTCCCAAAGGGGTGTGATCTTGTTCCCAATGAGGATAACGATCAAAAACAAAACGGGAATGACCGCAAAGACGATCAGCGACAATGTGACGTCCTTCATGAAAGAGAGCACAACGCCGCCGATGAACAGCACCGGAATGGTGATGATGGTGCCGGCCAGCATGGAAGCAACCCAACTGACGGTTCCAACGTCGTGCGTAGAGCGGGTCACCAGCGCGGCTGTGCCGAGAGCTGAAAATTCCTCAAAGGACAGCGTGTTGACCTTGCGGAAAATGGAACTGCGCAAATCCTGGGAAAATCTAGCGACAACGATCGTAGACAACCGCGTGCCGCCCAAAATGCTGCCCAGCCCGACCAGTGCAACGAGCAGCATGATACCGCAGCATTTGAGAATATATGGCATATCCTTGCCATAGACGCCCCGGTCGATGATTTCACTCATCAGAGTAGGCAAAAGCAAATTGCAGACCGTAGAAACGGCCACAAGTACGATTGCCCAGAATATTTTGCTGCGATAGGGCTTTAAGTAAGTAAATATGTTTTTCATAGACTCCGTTTCTTTTGCTTCGCGCAGCCGAAATGCTGCAAAGGGTGGGTAATTAGTGGTAATAACCTGCGTCGCACAGGGCGCAGAAACAGGCGTTTACTTCATCATCGGTAAACAGTGCGCCATATTCCGGCGCAGCCGCCAGCGCTTCAATGGATTGATCCAGCAAATTTGCAGCCGCGAGCTGCTGTAAATCCAAACCGCCACGGCGCAGATAATCCTGCACAGCGCGAACGCCGCCATAGGTTTCCGCCTGCTGCTTCTGACGTGCCACCGGAAAACCAGCCGTCTGAAGACGGCAGCATCGTTGCAGCAGGGCAGTGGTAAACTGTTTTTCCAAATCGATCATGACGCATCGCCTCCTTGCCTCCATGCGCATTGATACGGCAATGCCATGGGCGCGTTCCGCAGAAATCATTGGGCAATCCTTGCGGATAGACACTTTTTTAATTTTAACACATTTGTATAAATTTGTAAATCATTTTTATACAAAAAATGCCGCCGAAAAATGCAATTGATTTTTCGGCGGCTTACGTTTATTCGTACAGCTTTTTTCTCCGGTCGAAGCCTTGCGGCAGATAGCGAACGGAAGAAATTCTATGTCCCTGCACCCCGTATTTGGGGTTATAGCCAAACAAATTGATGTACCGGTGCAAATCGTCACATTCGGCGTCCATTTCCTTCATAACCTCGATGGTCGCCTTTACGTCGTCAATGGCGCGGTGGCTGTTGACCACGCGATCCTGCAAACGATATACTTCAATCGCATTTTTTAATTTGTGCGGATAGTCATGGCGATCGCGATAAACCGTCAGCAGATCCAGTTTGTCTTTGCCACGCAGACACTGCGCTGCATTTTCCCGCTGCAACAGATAGAACATAAAGCTCAAATCAAAGTGGGTGTTATAGGCAACGATCAGCACATTCCCGCTAAGCATTTGAGACAGATCCGCACAGAGCTGCTGCTTAGAAATTCCTTGCGCGCAAAGCGCCGCTTCACTGATGCCGGTCAGCTTTGTGATGTAGGGGTCGAGCCGTTTGCCGTCGGACAAACGAATCAGCTCGTCATATTCCCGCAAGGTTTGGAGTTGTCCGTCCTCCATTCGCAGACAGGCACAGGCAAACTCAATAATTTCCTCCCGCTGAAAATCCAGCCCGCTGGTTTCGGTGTCCAACACCATAACGGAGTCGTATTGGGAAAACAGTTGTTGCAGTGACATGGTTGACCTTCTTTCTATCTTGCGTCCAAATCCACATAAGTGTGCCGGATGGATGTGCTTTTGTAAGCAGGGCGGTAGATTCTGCCGCCGGCAAGTACTTCCTCAATCCGGTGCGCACACCAGCCGGAGATACGGGCAATCGCGAATAGTGGCGTGTAGAGGTCTTCCGGAATATTCAACATCTGATACACAAGCCCGGAATACATATCCACATTGGCGCACATGATCTTATTGTTCCCGGTGACCTCAGCAAAAACGCGCGGCGTCACGCGCTCAACGGATTCCAGCAGCTCCAGTTCCGGGAGCATTCCACGCTGTTCGGCCAAAAGGCGGGCGCTTTTTTTCAGGATGACGGCTCTTGGGTCGGAGAGCGTATACACGGCGTGACCCATACCGTAGACAAGGCCGGTGTGGTCGCAGACCTCTTTGTTCAAAATGCGCCGTACAAAATCCGCAACCTCATCTTCATCCTTCCAGTCATGCACATTTGCCTTGACTTCGGCAAACTGCCGCATGACCTGTGAGTTTGCGCCGCCGTGCTTGGGACCTTTCAGTGAGCCAATTGCAGCGGAAATTGCAGAATAGGTGTCTGTTCCGGTGGACGATACGGAGCGGCAGGTAAAAGTAGAGTTATTACCGCCGCCATGCTCCGCATGGCAAACCAGACATAGGTCAAGCAGCGTAGCTTCCTCCGCCGTAAAGGTTGCATCCGGGCGGATTGCACGCAAGAAGTTTTCTGCGGTGGACAAGGTTGGGTCGGGTCGATGCAGATAGAGGCTGTCGTTGTCGAAATAGTGCCGCTTGGCGGCATAGGAATAGGCCACAATCATTGGCATACGTGCAATTAGCTGAATCGACTGCCGCAGTAAATTTTCCAGACTGAGATCATCCGGGTTACTGTCAAAGGAGTACAGCGACAAAACAGAACGTCCCAGCTTGTTCATGATGTCCCGGCAGGGATGCTTTAAAATCAAATCCTCTGTAAAGTTTTCCGGCAACTGGCGACAATCATGGAGCAGATCGCAAAACTGTGTGTATTGGCTTCTTGTCGGCAGAAGGCCGGACAGCAGCAGGTAAGCGGTTTCACAATAGCCAAATCGCTTTTCATGCACAAAACCGTTGATCAAATCCGACAAATCATAGCCCCGATAAATCAGCCTACCCTCTTCCGGAACACGTTCGCCGTCACGGATGGAGTAGCCCAAAACAGAGCCGACAGCAGTATAGCCGACCATAACGCCGGTGCCGTCGTCATTGCGGAGGCCACGCTTAATGGAACTGCTGCTAAAGTTTGCCTGCTTCACACTGGCTGTGGAACGGTAGATTTCACGCAGGCTTTGGATAAAATCGGGGGAAGAGTAAGCTGGAATATTGTTTATGTCCATAGAAAAACCCTCTTTTCGTGGGATTGTTTGCAAAGAATACCATATAATTCTATCATAAACAAAGGCAACTTGCAAGGAGGAATTAAAATGAAGCGCGCGATTGCTTGGGGAATGATCAGCTGCGCCCTGTGTGCAGTGGTTTGTTG
>CAMDZY010000105.1 GCA_945910975.1 uncultured Clostridia bacterium
GGCAAAAGGTCACGAAGCGCTTTCAGGCTGACGTCATGGAGTGCTTCATGACCGAGCTGATGACCATTGACGCCTCGTTGCCGGTGCACTATAGCGACCGGCTTTGGCTGAATCTGGTCGACCGGGTGACGGTTTACGAGGATGGGAATCTGGTGTTCCGCTTTAAAAACGGTATGGAGATCACCGAAATGCTGTGAACCGGAATAAGGCAAGCGCCTGTGATGGAGTTCTTGACGGCTCCACACAGGCGCTTTTCTTGATGAAACGATAGCCAGTTTTGAAACGATAACTTTTGTGCCCGGAGGCCGAAATAGGACCTTTCCAGCAGAAAACAGCCGTTTTGTCACTCGTCCGAGAGAGCCGATGCACCAGCGACTGCCTGAAAAGTGCATGATTTCAAGCCTTTTCAGGACAAAAAGAAACGGACCGACAATCGATACATTGTATCAATTATCGGTCCAGTTATGGTGGAGGTGGGGGGAGTTGAACCCCCGTCCGGAAACAACTTGACAGGAACTTCTTCGGGCGCAGTTTGTTGTTTACATTCCCTCAACCTGACGGGAACAAACACCCTTCAGGAATTGGTAGCTTCATGATTCATGGTGCGCGCAAAGCTTTGCGCACGCACGGTCACCACTTAGATCACACCCTAGCCCGGCTCGTGGTCCTTCCGGGGAGGATGGGCCGCTAATTAAGCAGCAGCCAGAACGAGATTATCGTTGTCAGTTAATTTAAAAAAGTTGCCCGGTTTAAAGAGGTCAGGCACCTCTGCCCGCTATTCCAGCCTCACTGCCCCCGTCGAAACCAGTACACCCCCATAGAAAGCTACTGAAAAATTGGCAACTGAGCCGGTTTTGTATAAATCCGTGTATGCGAACAGGGCGAACGTCCTGCTCACAGCCTGTTGAAAAACTTTATTTTTCAACAGAATTCTTTCTCGCGGAAGAACATTGCCGGATGCAGTAGCGTACTCGCCAAGTGCCTGCGGCACTTGACTCGCACGTCTGCGTCCTGTAGAGTATTTTTTGTGACGTACGCACCCGCCGCAGTGAGCATGCATAGCGCAACTGCCCGAAGGACGGTTCTTAGTGCGGAGTACGTTGCCGCAAAGAATGATTGAACTTGATTCGCCGCTAATGCGGCAAACGTTGCAAGACTTTTACGATGGTCTGGGAGCAGGATGATATCCTGCGCAGTACGTGTTTATATTTTACTCATTTTTCCCGGAATCGTCAAGTGATATCGGTGACCTTTTTCTGTCGATTCGTAAGGAACAAAGCCTAAGCTTGTAAATAGCTTTTCAGAGCCGGTATTGTAGCTGTAGATTTCCTCTACCCACAAATCCTGAAATCCGAGGGCTTGCCCTCTTTGAATCAGCGCACGAACCACCGATGAACCGATGCCGCAATGCCGAAAACGGACATCACCAATCACAATAGGTAAGTCGTTTCGGCAAAATGTTACATCTCCGATCGGAATAAATGTGCCGTTCTCCTGATACTCAATGAAATACAATTCACCATGCGCATTTAGATACGCATACATTTGCCGCAGTCGCGCCATATCATAGGGCTGATCTTTTCCGTCTACCAGCAACAGCGCTTCGCGATCCTGATACCACGCAAGTGCAAAATCAATATTTCCATCATATTTTCGCAGCCGCAGATTGCTGCGAACCGGAATTTGCTCCGGCTGTGTGATGCCTTCGATTGGCATTAGAACCGCCCGTAGGGATCCGGCAGATGCTTGGGTTCCGGATAGGTCTGCCCCTTAGTGTCAACGGTGACCTTCTTCATCACGATGTCGGTCAGGGGACGGTCTGCACGGTCACATTTCGCTGACGCGATTTCGTCCACGACATCCATGCCCTCGATGACCTTGCCGAATGCAGCATATTGCTTGTCCAGATGCGGCGCATCCTGATGCATGATGAAGAATTGGCTGCCGGCAGAATTGGGAGAAGAAGAACGAGCCATGGACAATACGCCGCGCTTGTGCTTGAGGGGATTGTCAACGCCGTTAAACAAAAATTCGCCTTTGATGCAATATCCGGGGCCGCCCATGCCAGTACCCTCCGGGCAGCCGCCCTGAATCATGAAGCCCTTGATGACGCGGTGAAAAATCAAGCCGTCATAGAAATTATGATTGATCAAATCGATAAAATTGTACACAGACTGCGGTGCGGTTTCGGGATAAAGCTCAGCCTTAATTACACCGCCGTTTTCCATTTGAATGGTTACAATGGGATGCTCCATTTATCTTTCAACTCCTTAATTTCGTTCTTTCATTGCACGGTCAATTTGCCGCTTCGCATCGCGGATGGCAGCATCTTGCCGCTTATCATATAATTTTTTGCCCTTACAAAGTGCGACTTCGACTTTTACGTTTGCATTACGGAAGTAAATTGAGAGGGGAACAATTGCATAGCCGTCTTGCTTGACCTTGCCGTACATCCGCATGATCTCCCGCTTGTGCATCAGCAGACGGCGGGGACGGATGGGATCTTTGTTGAAAATATTACCCTGTTCGTAAGGTGCAATATGCATTTGCCGCACCCACAATTCGCCATCTTTCACGCCGCACCAGGCGTCCTTTAGACTGACATTCCCGCGGCGGATGGATTTAACCTCGGTGCCGGACAGGGAAATGCCGGCTTCAAAGGTTTCTTCAATAAAATATTCATGCCTTGCTTCGCGGTTTTTGGCAATGATTTTGATTCCTTCTGTTTTCATGGGCAATTTACCTCCGAACACGATAACATTTTACCCAGTTTTCCACACTTTGTCAACCTTTTTTACCGGACACGTTTCGCGCTGTGCAGCGTATTTTTTGGAAAAGAATATTTACTTTTTCAAAAGAAACGATTATAATGGAAACGAATATTGATATGATGAGGTGATTTCTATGGAGAAAGCAGTCAATGCTGTCAAACGAATCGGTGTACTGACCTCCGGTGGCGATGCGCCGGGAATGAATGCTGCGGTTCGCGCAGTGGTGCGTGCTGCCGTGTTCCGTGGGATTGAGGTGGTCGGTATTCGTCGCGGTTATCAGGGCTTGATTACAGGCGATATCGTTCGGCTCAATGAAAACAGCGTGGCGCATATCATCAACCGTGGCGGCACAATGCTCTACACCGCACGGAGCAAGGAATTTATGACGGAGGAAGGCAGAAACAAAGCCGTTTCTACCTGCAAACTGTTGGGAATTGAAGGAATCGTTGTGATTGGCGGCGACGGCTCGTTCCGTGGTGCGTTAGAGCTGTCAAAGTGCGGGATCTCCGTGGTTGGAATTCCGGGTACGATCGATAACGACATCAGCTGCACGGACTATACCTTGGGCTATGACACGGCTGCCAATACGGCGATCGAATGCATCGACAAGCTGCGTGACACCATGCAGTCGCATGAGCGTTGCTCTGTGGTTGAGGTGATGGGCAGAAATGCCGGCCATTTGGCACTGTATGTGGGGTTGGCCGTTGGTGCGACAGCGGTTATGATTCCGGAAACGATTGAAACCTTTGGCAAAAAAGAGATTGTCCGCTGCATTCAAGATGCCCGGTTAAATGGCTTTACACACTATATGATCGTGGTTGCCGAGGGCGCCGATTCCGCTGCGGATGTGGCGGACTACATCAAGCAGGAACTCAATCTGGATCCCCGTGTTACGGTTTTGGGACATATTCAGCGCGGCGGAACACCAAGCGCCCGTGACCGCGTGAATGCCACGCGTATGGGATATTATGCAGTGGAGCTGTTGGCAAGCGGCAAGACCAACCGTGTGGTCTGTATGCATACCGGTGGGCTGATGGATATGGACATCAGCGAGGGCTTGGCCATGCACAAGACCATCGACCCGCAGCAGCTGGAAACGATTAAGGCAATGTCGGGTATTTAAGGAGGAAAAGATTCATGAGCAATTCTAAAAAGAAATATTCAACCAACCAGATCGCGCGCATCGCCAATTTGGTGCTGTCGATTGTAGTATTGGTGCTGGCTCTGTTGCAAATTTTCCACGTGATCAGCGTAAGCTGGTTGCTGTCGTTCCTGATGGCAGGGGTAGCGGCTGCGAATGCGACAATCTACAAGAAGAACAAAAAGTGCAGCATGGTGCTGCTTGGATTTGCTGCCTTGCTGGTGGTGTTGGGCATTATTCTTCTCGTGATTTGAACGCAAAAAACACATTCATCGGCTTTACCGGTGAATGTGTTTTTGACGATTGAGCGGGGTTTGTGAGAAATTCGACTTGTCAAGCCGCGCAACCCATGTTATAATAATGTATCATTCAATCGCTATTTTCCTCCGGGCTTTGTTGGACGGGAAAATATGGCGATACGCTTCATGATATCATAGTTGAAAACAGGATATAAACCGGGTAGGGGAGGAACTTTTGTGACCAACCATAATTTTCGAACGGCACTGCATGGCTTCCAGCGCGATGATGTTGTGCAGTTTATTGAGGCCAAAACGCTGGAGCATGAAAAGGAATTGCGGCAGAAAAATGACGAGATTTCCCGCCTGCGCGCACAGCTTGACGAGGTCAACCAGAAGCTGGATGCACAGATGGTGGAAAACAGACGTTTGCAGACTGTGGCTGAGGAAGCGCCTGCCCAGCCGAAGGCGGCTCTGGATGCGCCGATGGCGCCCATTGCTACAGAACCGGATTCCGATGTGAAGCTAAAGGAAATGGAGCTTGCTGCCTATCGCCGTGCCGAGATGGTCGAGCGTCACGCACGCGAACGTGCCGACGAGGCGATTCGCCGGCTCCAAGCGGTCGCGGCACAGTCCAACGCCCAAATTGCTGCGGCCAATCAGGCGGTGAATGCCATGCTGGAAACGATTTGCAACGATGTTCGTCAATTTGAGCAAGTGTTACACGATGCTTGTGGGGTTATTCAGCAGGCGAGCGAGTGCTTTGGCACAGTAGAGCGTTCGGAGCAGGAGCAATAAGCGGTGCTTCGTGCTTGCTATTTTGATATCAGCGGCAATGTGCCGTTGCCGGAGCAAATGCTGCCAACGTCGCTTTTGGCGCATATTGCCAAGTATTCCGCGCCGCTTTCCTTACAGCGCTCGCGGGCGGCTTGGACGCTTCTTTATTGGCTGGAGCCGGTCTGCCCGGTGTTTTCTGCCAGCGGTCAGCCGACACTGCCGGGACAGGAGCTATTTGTTTCCGTATCACACAGTAAAAATATTGTGGCTGCGGCGGTGTCTGATGCGCCGGTGGGGATTGACGTGGAGTGTATTACCAACCGTAATATTACAAATCTCGCAGAAAAGTGCCTTAGCAATGATGAATATCTGCGTTTTTGTGCAGCGGAGGACAAAAGGCTGTGCTTTTATCAGCACTGGACTGCGAAAGAGGCTTACGCAAAGCTGACCGGCGATGGGTTGCGTGGATTTCCAACGCACATACAGTGGCACGATGATGGTACAGTGGGAACGCTTCGCCAGAACGTGTCGCATCAGATCCTCGCCGACAGCGGCGCGATGACATACTGCCTGTGCGTTGCGGGAAAATTTGCCGCGCCGGTACAGGCTTTTCAGGATTTACAATGAGAATTTTGGAACCGGATTATTACAGACAATTCCACTGCGCTGCGGATCGCTGCCCGGATACCTGTTGCAGTGCGTGGGAAGTCATTATTGATGACAAAACGTTAGATTTTTATCGGCAGCTTCCCGGTAGGTTCGGGGAAAGTGTGCGGCGAAGCCTTTGCTACACAGATGGCGCGTGGATGTTCCGCACAAAAAATGGGAGCTGTCCGCTTCTCACAAAAGAGGGACTTTGCGCGTTACAGCAGCGCTACGGACATGAGAGCTTGTGTACCACGTGTCAGGAATATCCGCGCTTTGTTTCGGAGTACGGACTGTTTCAGGAACGTGGGCTGTCTTTGTCCTGCCCGGAGGTCTGTCGGATGCTGCTGCAGCAGACCGAGCCGGTGACTTTTTTGGCCTACGAAAATGCCCAGCCGCTTACCGGCTGCCACGAGATCGATGGCGAACGCTTTCTCCACCTGAAAACAGCAAGAAACAGGGCAATGGCACTGGCGCAGAACCGTAATGTGCCGGTTGCAGAACGCATTGGAGGACTGCTGCAATACGCCGAACAGCTTCAGCAATGCATCGCACAAGATGACTTGGACGGTATGGATGCCATTTGCCCGCACGGCTTGCCGCTTTCCCACCTGCGGCCCAACTGTGCGTTGCGCACGTACAGAAAGTGGCTGCATACATTGACTACAATGGAAGTTTTAAGTCCCAAATGGCGGGACACATTGCAGATGCTTTCGGCACAGGCGGAAGCGATCGACCCGCAAGTTTGGGCGCAGGAGCGGCGGCAATACCGCGCGGCCGCCGACCCAATTCAGGCCGAACAGATTTTGGTATATTATGTCTACAAATTTTTCCTGCGCAGCGCCTATCTTGGGGACGTGTTGACCCAAATGCAACTGATTGCATTTTGCAC
>CAMDZY010000106.1 GCA_945910975.1 uncultured Clostridia bacterium
CTTCTCACCCCTTTGATTTTTGTCGGGATCTTTTATGCTATTATATGCGATACCATCGCCGCATAAAAGCCCATTCGACAAATTTTTGCACAAATACAGGGGGCGATACTGCCGAAGCCGTATCGCCCCCAAATATTTAATTTCGAATGGTCACAATAAATCCGTCCACATTGTTTCCGGAGATCTCATATTCCCGATCCTTGGGTACCGTGACGTTGTAGCCCTCACAATAGTAGATTTCAAATTCTTCGTCATCCACGCTCGCCAGCAAATGTTCACCGTCAAAGGGATATTGACGCAAATAATCAATATATTCCTCCAGGCAAAGATTATTGTCATACATGATTTTGGAATGCGGCAAGCCGACATGCCGGAAGTGCCATTCCTCATAGCTGATGCCGGTGACATCCTTCTTGTTGAGCGGGTAACGCTGTACAAACCCATACCGCCACGCATTGTCGACGACCCATGCATAATCGCCGGTGCCGTCAAAGCCGCCCAGGCTGTCCGTTTCGACATAGTAGGTGTCGAGGTCGACCGCAAAGCCTGTGTGATGCTCGCTGTGACCGGGCAGCGCGATGTAGTTGTCTGCGTGCTCCTGTCCATGATTTTCCAACGCTCTGTCCCGCAGATACTGCTGGAACTCCACGGTTCTATGTCCCGCAACGATCTCCACATTATTGACCCCTGTTTCCTGATAGAATGCTTCCATCCAGTTGTTTAGTGACTGCATGATGGTTCTGGAAACCGACAAGTCAACGCTGGAAACATAGTAATCGTCGTTTTTATCCTCATAGACAGAAACCAGATCCTCCGCCTGCTCGGGGTCGTAAGCATAATCCGCATTCACCAGAATCAAATGTCCCTGTGCCATGTCCGACTTTGTCATCGTCAGCTCCTGCCACTCGCCGGGAGGCGTTGTAGGCTGCGTTGTTGTATCGGCTGCGCTGGTTGGCTGGGTATTCGTCTCGGGCGCAGATTGCTTATTCTTTCGGCCAGACAAGGCAATAACCAAAACAAGCACAATGATTCCTGCCACGACAGCATACAAAATCAAGCGCCTGCGAATATACGCAATGGCGCGCTTGCGTTCGCGTTCCGTGATTTGTCTTCTGTTATTGTGTTCCTGCATAAGGTTTTTCCTCGCTCTTTCTGTGGAATTTCATTGGGTTGACACAAAGGTAATATTGGTCATACACGGCAACCGGGATTGCGACAATGTCATCCGTGCTTGTGTCGCCAAGTTCAAATACATAATGCTGATCATACGGAAAATCCATGTTCAGCTGTGTAACATTCACTTTATCATATCCAAGGTTTTGCCGGAGCGCTTCTGCAATGCGATTTAAAAGCTCCAACTGATTGGCCTGAGTCGTTCCATATTCTGTCGCCGCCTGCGACGCTCCATTGATGATTCTGTCAAGCATCCTATTGGAATCATCATTGATATCAAAGGCCAAAATACTGCCGGTTGCATCGTCCACCAGATAATTCAGGCGGCAGCCGCACGCCCACAGTTCACATTTCCAAAGCACATAGCTTGTTCCGTCACTCACGGCGCTAAGATTGGGTTCCGCTTCAAAATATATGTCAAAGCCTGCGATATCTTCTTGAAAGATTTGATTTGCCATATCCGTGCAGGTTTTCTCTACGTCCTCCGCGCTCAGGTAGCGCCCTTTGGAAAGGGTGTAGTACGTGGTGGAAAACCCGCGGTTGTAGACAAGCGACAGCATTTGCGCTACGCTGGCATCCTCGGTAATATTTTCAAGGTCGACGATTTCAATCGGGTAGGACTGCGGCTGCTGCGATGATTGCACGTGGACAATCAGGTTGGGCAGGTACAGTCCGACAAGTAACGCACCAATCGCTGTCAAAGCTGCCACCAAAATTTTGATGATTTTCATTGGGCTGTGTCCTCCCCGCGCAAAATTACGGTAACGCAGGTGCCGTTTTCTTCGCGGCTGTCAAAGTGAAGCTCGCCGTCATGCAGCTGCACAATGCGGCTGCACAAGGTCAGTCCCAGGCCGGCGCCGCCCTGTTTGCGGGAACGGGATTTGTCGACGCGGTAAAATGCTTCGGTCAAATGCGCCAGCTTGTCGTGTGGGATTCCCCTGCCGTTATCCAGTACACGGATTCGGCAGGCGCCGTCGAGCCAATCGGACAACACAAAGATATTCCCGCCGCTCTCGTCCATGGCCTTGCGGGCGTTGTCCAGCAGGTTGGTCAAAAGCGACTTGACAAGGTCTGCTTCCAGATGGCACACCCCCGGACTGCACTTGCACTGCAAGCGGATTCCCTTTTGCGCATACACCGGCTGCAAGTGGCGGACAAGCCCTTCAATCAGCTGCGCCGGTTCAACCGTGGTCATTTGCAGCGTCTGGTTGTCCATCATCAGCAGGTCAAGCAGCTTTAATGACAATGTTTCCAGACGTTTGCCCTCGGAGAAAATATAGTTCGCCGCATCCATGGCTTCTTCCTGCGTCAAGGCGTCGGAACGCAGCAAATCCGCATAGCCGACAATGGAGGTCATGGGCGTTTTCAGTTCATGCGCAAAGCTGCCCATAAACTGCTCCTGCCGCTCCATGGTGTCCGTCAGTTCATGCACATTTTCCTCCAGCCTATTCGCCATAAAGTTGAAATCCTTTGCCAGCTGTCCAACCTCATCGCGGCTATGCACGCGGACGCGAACCGACAGCTTGCCACCCGCCAGCTGCCGCGTTACCTTTGACAGGTGGGTCAGCGGCTTTGTCAGAAAATAGGCCAGCGCCCAGCAAATCAGCGCAACGGACACGATTAAAATCAGAAAAAGGTTGCGGTAGATTTGCAGCTGCCGGTCACGGGCGGCATAGGTTTCAGAAACGTCATAGAGCAAGTCCATCGTCAGGGGCTGCTCGCTGCTTGCCATCTGCCCACTTAAAAGCAGGTAATTCCGCCCGTCCTCTCCACGCACCGGAATGCACATACAGGTGTCGATTGTGCTCTGCGGCGCGTCGGTCACGGTTGGCATCTGTCCGCTCTCGTATAGAACTTCTTCCGCCTGTGACAGCCGAACCGCCGACCATGCGGCTTGTTGCTGCTGCATCTGGGCAAGGGTATTCGTCACATCACTGAAGTTCGTTTGTAAACTGACCAGACTGACAATTTTCAGCGTGCTCATAGTCATCTGGTAGGAGTGCAGCGAGTTTTTTTCCTCCTGTTCCAGATTGCTCTGAAAGGAAAGAGAAATCATCAAGCCGCCGCCAAGGCCAAAAAGCAGCGCAAAGACCCACACCATACAAATGGCGATCTTCTGGCGAAATTTCATACCTGCAACCGATAGCCGACCTTGTTGACCGCCACAAGGCGGTTCTCCCAGCCGACTTTTTTCCGCAGACGCTGGATGTGCAGGTCAACCGTTTTGCTGCCGTATGGAAATTCATCCTGCCAGACCCGCTCATAAATCGTTTCGCGGTAAAGCGCCACATTTGGGTTGCGCGCAAACAGCAGCAGCAAGTCATATTCCTTTTTGGTCAAACTGATCGGCACGCCATTCTTATACACCAGCATGGACACGGTATCAATCGTAAGGCCACCAATCTCAATCACTGCATCCACCTTGCGATAGCGCCGCAGCACCACATCCACGCGCGCCAACAGCTCCAACACCTCAAAGGGCTTGACGATATAATCCTCTGCACCCATCCGCAGACCCTTTACGCGGTCGGCTACGGAATTTTTTGCCGTGATAAAAATCACAGGCGTTCCGCTGGGGCGTATGTATTCCATCAATTCAAAGCCGTCAACCTCCGGCAGCATCACATCCAGCAAAATCAAGTCAAACACATGATTTTCCAGCAGATCCGCCGCAGCAGCGCCGTCGTAGACGCAGGTGCAGCTATAGCCTGCCTTTCTCAAGCTGATACGAATCAATTCGGAGATCGGTTTCTCGTCCTCTATAATCAATATTTTAACCATCCAATCCCCTCCTGTGCATCAATTCTAAAAAGTCGAGGCATCAAAACGGCAAAAATCTATCGATCACGCCGTGCCAGCCGCTTGGCAAGCCGGCGCAGGAAATCTGCTTCCTCGCCAAACGCACACAGTGCGTCAACTGCCTGACGGGTGTAGGTATCGACCATTTTATGGCATTCCTCCAAGCCGTACAGACGGACAAATGTATTTTTATTGCCATCCATGCCGGTCGCCTTGCCCAATTTTTTGTCATCGCCCACCACATCCAGGATATCATCTTGAATCTGGAAGGCAAGTCCCAAAAGATTGGCATACTGCGCCGCGCTTTCGATCTGCTTTGTTTTGCCGCCGGCGGCTGTGACGCCAAGGCAGCAGGCCGCAGAAATCAAACGGCCGGTTTTCCGCGTTTGGATTTCCAGAACCTCCTGCCGCGTCAGTTCCCGGTGCTCGGCATCCATATCCAGCACCTGTCCGCCGACCATTCCCAATTCCCCGGCACATTCGGACAAAATGCCCACCGCCTGAACGATCCGCGCAGGCGGTAGCTTGCTTGCCGCCAAAGCGGTAAACGCAGCAGTTAGCAGCGCATCGCCCGCCAGACAGGCCAGCGCTTCTCCGTAGACCTTGTGGTTGGTCAGCTTGCCACGGCGATAATCGTCATTGTCCATACAGGGCAGATCATCGTGAATCAGGCTGTAGGTATGTACCATCTCCACCGCAGCTGCAAAGGGCATGGCCTTTTCCGCATCGCCGCCGCAGATTCTGCAAAATTCCATACACAAAATCATGCGCAGACGCTTGCCGCCCGCCAACAGGCTATAGCGCATCGCCTCAAACAGGCGCTGCTGCGGTTCGTCAGGATAGACGAAACAAGTTTGCAGATAATCCTCGGCCTGCTTTGTCAATTGGGATAACCGCTCGTCAAAGTTCGCCTTCATTTGCCACCTCTGTTTCTATGGGGTTGCCATCCTCGCCCTTCATCAGCTTGACAATGGTCAATTCCGTTTCATCCAGCTGCTTGTTGCACTGCTGCACCAGCGCTGTCCCCTCTTCAAACAGCTTCAGCGTATCTTCAAGGCTCACATCGCCCCGCTCCATCCGACGCACGATTTCTTCCAACCGCCCCATGGATGCTTCGAAGGTTCTTGATTGTTCGCTCATCGTGTTTCCTCCTGAATTTCTGTCACCTGTGCCAAAATCTGACCATCGGACAGCGCAATTTGGATTTGCTCTCCAACAGCTGTATCTGTGCGAGATTTTATCACGTTTCCTTGCGTATCGCGCACCATGCCATAGCCCCGGCTGAGCACCTTGAGCGGGCTCATGGCGTCCAGCTTTGCAGTTAAGCGGATAAATTGCTGACGCTTTGCGCCGAGCTTTTGCTGTCCGGCGGCAGAAAGACGCTTGTGGAGATAGTCCAGCGCCAGACGCCGGTCATTGATATAATTGATCGGACTTTGCAGACTGCGGCTGCGCCGCAGGGCGTTCAGCCTTTGCCGTTCCAATTTCAGCTTTTTCTGAATTGCCGCCGTCATGGCGCTTTGCATACTGCGCAGACGGTCGCGCAAGTCCATCTGATCCGGTGCAACCAGCTCCGCGCCGTTAGACGGCGTGGCCGCGCGGACGTCCGCCACAAAATCGGAAATCGTGACATCCGGCTCATGGCCGACAGCAGAAACCACGGGGATTTCCGACGCAAAAATGGCTCTTGCCACACGTTCATCGTTGAAGCCCCATAAGTCCTCGATCGAGCCGCCGCCCCGGCCGGTAATGATGACGTCTGCCAAGGCAAAACGGTTTACATAACGTATTGCCCCTGCGATCTCTGCCGGCGCCTCCACGCCTTGCACGCGCACAGGCAGCAAAATTACCTTGCTCAGCGGATATCGCTTGCCCAAAATACGCAGCATATCGTGCACCGCCGCGCCTGCGGATGATGTGATGATTGCGATCCGGTGCGGATACGGCGGCAGCGGCTTTTTGCGGCTTCGGTCAAACAATCCCTCTTGCAGCAGCTTTTGCTTCAGCTGCTCAAACGCCACGTGCAAATCGCCCACGCCGTCGGGCGTAATGCTCAGACAATACAGCTGATAAGCGCCGTCACGCGGAAACACCGCAATGCGACCGGCTGTAATCACCTTCATGCCGTTCTCCGGCCGAAAACGCAGGCGCATGGCGCTGCTTTTAAACATGACGCAGCGCAAGGAGGACGTTGCATCCTTTAAGGTAAAATAATGGTGCCCGGAGGGATAAATTTTGTAGTTGCTCAGCTCCCCGCGAATGCACAAGTTGGCCAGCCGCGGGTCTGCGTCGAATTTATTTTTCAGGTATTCATTCACCTGTGACACGTCAA
>CAMDZY010000107.1 GCA_945910975.1 uncultured Clostridia bacterium
ATTTCTGTGTCACCTCCGGCGAGTCGGTGCTGAGCATATAGACATGGTTGTGCTGCTCCAGCATCAAAACACCATGCCGGCCGGCAAACAGCAGCTTTCCGTGACCACGGCGCAGCGGTTCGAGCATATCGATATGTAGCACTTCGTCCTGCTGCAAATAGGTAAATGCGGTCGCTTTGGCGTCGGGATCCAGCAATTCCAAATAATCCGTCACCATATCCCGGTGCGGTTCCACAATGTCGAGCGTTTTTAGTTCTTCCGCCGTGAAAAACCGCAGCTCGGTTGCTTCTCGACTGATGCACATCATGGGTTCTTCGCTTAGGTGTAAGGCAAACAGCTTGACATACATCCGCCAAATGCTGCCGTCAGCATAGGCTGCAATGCGGGAATCCTCATAGAATTTCAGCGGCGTCAAATCCGACGGAAGAAGCCGCAACCTGGTTTCCTCGTACAACTCGCGTACCGCACTCCGGCGAAGCGTTTCGCCCCGCTTTGCACCACCGCCGGGCAGCCCCCAGCGCGCACAGTCCCATCGGCGCTCCATCAGCAGACGATTGTTGCAGATGACGAGAATATTCACGCCAAGATGTGCAGGTCTTGTCGTCTTGGGCGCATTCGGATCGTTGACATAGTAGGTTACAATATTCATAAATTTCACACTCCGTCCCCATAGCATGATCCCCTGACGTTCCGGAACGGTCGTACGTCAAGGGATATCCATTTTGCAGTTGCTATAGCATAATTGCAACGCAAGGTCGCTTTGCGGTTATTATAGCACAAATCGGCAAAAAATGCTACTCTGATTTTATACGGCGTGTAAAAACTGTGTTAAACCGGCTTTGTAACACCTGTCCGACGTTCTTTGGACAGTCCGCCTGCCATATGGTTCATTTCTCCGTCCACGAATCTTGCACGGAGAATGGCATTTTCGCCGTACTTTTCCCGAATGGAATCGACCGTGGCATCCAAACGCGCCTTGCGTTCGTATTGCTCCGCGCTGACGCTGCTGAGAAAATCATATTGGCGATATCGCTGGTCGGACAGCTGGGACACCTGCACGCCCAGTTGGCGCAGAGGGGTTCTTTTGTCCCATGCTTCGTCAAAAACACGGCAGGCGGCGTGATAAATCTCCTGCGTCACATCTGTGCTGCAAGCCATTTTTGACTGGTGGCTCCAATCCTCAAACTGGTCAGAGCGCAGATTGACCGTAACACAGCTTCCGCTTTTTCCGTCCTGCCGCATCCGCATCGCCACCGTTTCACACAGTGAGAGCAAAATTTGGTGCGCCATTTCGCTGCTGGTGACATTCTGCGCTGTGGTAACGGAATTGCCGTAGCTCTTGTTGTCATCCGCTATGGGCTTCATGGCTGCGGATGCCCTGCCATTGGCCGCATTCCACAACGCCAAACCGGGTTTATGCAGCTTGCGCCGAATCAGTGCCGGGTCGGACTTTGCCAAATCGCCGATCGTGTAAATGCCGAGCATATGCAGCTTTTTTTCAGTCGCCGCGCCCACTGCAAACAAATCCCGCACCGGTAGCGGCCACATTTTGTCCGGAATTTCCGACGGGAACAGTGTATGCACCCGGTTGGGCTTTTCAAAATCCCCCGCCAGCTTAGCCAGCAGCTTGTTGGAGGAAACACCGATATTGACCGTGAAGCCGAATTTGTCATAAATCCGCTGGCGGAGCATCTGCGCAGCGGCAACCGGAGAGCCGTACAAGCTGCCGGTACCGGTCATATCTACCCACGCTTCGTCAATGGAGTACTGCTCCACCACCGGCGATACCGTACGCAAAAGCGCAATAAAATGGCGGGAAGCCTCCGTATATAATGCATAGTCCGGCGGCGCGACAATCAGTCCCGGACATTTTTGCTGTGCCTGGAACAGCGGCTCCCCTGTTTGGATGCCATACTTCTTGGCAGGGATGCTCTTGGCCAAGATAACGCCGTGCCGCGAGGCGCGTTCGCCTGCAATCACAGACGGAACCGTGCGCAGATCCAGCGACTGGCCAAGCACGTTGACCCGATACGCTGCCGTCCACGACAAAAAGGCGCTGTTCACATCGATATGAAAAATCACGCGTTGTGCCATCTCAATAAATCTCCCGGAATAAAATCCACTTGTGCGTGCGCACCGTATAGCGCAGCTCAAACATTTTCTCCACACCGTCCATCACGCCGCGGCATACAAACTGAAAGGCTTCGATCCCAACATAGCATATCTCCTTGTCACAGAGGATTTCCGTAATCAAAACCGTCTGCAAACGATGCTCCGAATCTTCAAAGCGGAACCGTAAGGGGCTTAGCTGCCCATCCGTGCTGCACACGCAAATCATTTCTACCTGCAAATTCAAGGCATCCACTGTGCGTCGCTCCTTTCTTGAACGTTTGTTCTATTATATCATAGAAAAAGAAAAATAGCAACCCCTTCATGCCGGTGAAATATGGTTTTCCTTATTCAGCGTTGCTTTTTTCGTGTTGTATGCTATAATAGTCACAAACAGGTGCGCAAAGCGCACCTTGCGCCATCGGCGCAATTTTTGTGGAGCAAAAAGGTTTGTGCTATTACAGCAATAATTAAAAATCAGCAAGCTGATTTTTGTGCGGCTTATGCCGCACACGCAGCGCCTTGCGCTGCAATTATGCTATAATATAGATGGTAGCAATTTTTGTATTGAAGGAGCGTACTATGCTGCGATATGCCTGTTTGGTGCTGGATCACGATGACACGGTGGTGCGAAGTGAAGCCACCGTCAATTACCCGGCATTTTTAGAAGTTCTTGCAACCTTGCGTCCCGGAAAAACGTTGACGCAGGAGGAGTTTACCCGCTGGTGCTCCGGGCGTGGGTATACTGCAATGTGTACGGAGCATTTTGGCTTTTCTTCGGAGGAAATGGAGCTGCAATATCAGCAGTGGAAGGCCTACGTCATGACGCATATTCCGCCGTGTTTTGACGGCTTCCCTGCCCTTTTGCGCCGCTATCGCCAAGCGGGCGGAATTATTTGCGTTTCTTCTCACTCGGCTGTGGAGAACATCACACGCGATTATCAACAGCATTTTCAAATGCTGCCCGATCAAATCTATAGCTGGGATTTGCCGGCAGAACAGCGAAAACCGGCTCCCTTTGCCCTGTTGGACATCATGCAGCGCTATCAGCTTGGCAAAGAGGATTTGTTGATGGTGGATGATTTGCAGACCGGCTATCAAATGGCGCACGCCTGCGGCGTCGATTTTGCCTGTGCCGCTTGGGAGCCGCGACCGGCCGACATTGCAGACTTTTTGCGGCAGTACAGTACCTATTATTTGACCCAGGTCGCGCAGCTTGAATCCGTACTGTTCCGATAAGTGCGCAAAAGCGCTTCATGCACACAGGCGCGCTGTGGTGCATGAAGCGCTATCTTACACTTTCATAAATCCGCAACAGCCAAATTCTGTCATCTGGCGGAATCCTACGGATTCATAGAACGCAATGGACTGCGGGGTTGCATCGGTGGCCAATTCGATTTGTCGCACATCATCGTAGCGTTCGAGCAGTGCTTGCATCAAGGCCGAGCCAACGCCGCATCTTTGATGTTCCGGCAAAACGAGAATGTCCTGAACCAACACAACAGTGTGGCCATCGCCAACGGCGCGCAGTATGCCAATCAATTGGTCGCCTTCGTATGCTGCCAGTGTCAGCAAGGAATTCTCAAAGCCCCGGCGCAATGCTTCCGGCTGCGCAGTATAGGCGCTCCAGCCCACGCTGGCGTATAAATGCAGGACTTCCGCTTCTTGATATGTCCGATATTCTCTGATTTCCATATGGTAACCTCCATTAGTTTTGGCTTCTTTTCAGGGTGCGCAAATATGCCTTTTTTTCATTGTCGATCCGGTAGCTTTCGATTGCTTTTTGGATGGTTTTATTGTACGTCCACGCAGACAGACGATGCTGCGTCAAATACGGTAGCGCAGCATCATACTGCTTCGCCAGAGCAGTCGCAAAATACCAGGCAATCATCATGTTTACATAATATTCTTCAGACTGCACACCGGCCACCATATCCAGACACTTGGGGTCAAAGGCATCGTCTAAATAGAACCGCATCAGTAGACCGATGGCAAAGCGCACCGTATAACAATGCTCCGCATTCAACCATTTTTCGATTGGCTCCCATAACTGCGACAAGTGCTTGCCCAGAACCTTGGGGCACAGCAGATCGCAGGTCGCCCAGTTGTCAACATACGGCAAAAAACGCTCTAACTCGACGATCACTTGCGCATAATCCTTGCACGGCTCCAATAAAAGGGCGTGCAAATTGTTTTCTTCATAATAAAAATGCGGCAATTGCTGCAAAAACGCAGTCGCCTGTGGTGTATTGGCCATGGCTTTTGCCAGCTTGCGCAACGCCGGCATTCGTACGCCAATCACACGAGCCGGCTCCACCGTTGGCATCAGGCGACTATGAAAGTCGCGATATGACAAGTCCTGCAATGCAAACAGCTGCGTGCAGACATCTGTTTCCATGAATTTCACCTGCCTTTTGAACCAGTATACCACAGGGAGTATTGAATTACAAGCAAATTCTATTTGTGTTTGGAACGCATCTTTCGCATCGGTTGGTACATCGAAAATATAGATTTAACCGCAAATTGCAGTATATGCTCATACTGCAATTTGCGGTCTGCTATACTTGCGGCAAAAGGGGGAATATGCGTTGTATCAAAGAATTCGTGACTTACGGGAAGACCATGACTTGAAGCAAAAACAGCTGGCGGAATATCTACACTGTTCCCAACAGGTTTACAGCAACTATGAACTCGGTCAACGCGATATCCCCACACAAGTGCTGATCAAGCTGTCCAAGCTCTATACCGTATCCGTTGACTATCTTTTGGGTCTGACCAACAATCCCGCGCGCCTTGGATAACATTCGGCCTGTCGAAAAACTTCGTTTTATAACAGAGTTCTTCCTCGCAGAAGAACTCGGGGATTGATAAAACAGAAATCCCGAAACACCTTGCAAAACAAAGCGCTCCGGGATAATTGGTGGAGACTAATGGACTCGAACCATCGACCTCCTGCGTGTGAAGCAGGCGCTCTAACCAGCTGAGCTAAGCCTCCGAGCGTTCAGCGAACATGATTATTATAGCACAGAAAATCAAAAAATCAAGTACAAAAATGATTTTTTTCGGATTTTCGTGCAAAGAATCCTGATGCGCTTTGAAAATATGCCGTTTTATGTGTCACTGGGATCGAATCAGGTGTTTTTTAAGATGGCTCGCGGGTTTCAATTTCGGTTCCTTGATAGTAATATGCAATAATTTCTTGATATGTCGCGCCGTCCTTGGCGCGGGCGTTGGCGCCATACTGGCTCATGCCGACACGGTGGCCGTAGCCAAGGGTGTGAAAGGTGATTTGGTCGCCATCTACAGAGATGCGGAACATGGTGGAGCGGAGTGAAAATGCGGTACGTAATTCTTTGCCTGTAAACGTTTCTGAGCCGATTTGTATGGTGGCAACTCCATCTCCGGCTGTCTGGGTCGTTGTGCCAAACCATGTTGCCGGGCTTCCGGAAAGGTCGCAGTCGGGGGACAATTCATGAATTGTCGCAATAAAATCGGCCGCAGATACCGTCAGGCTGTCGGAAAACGGGGCGGCGTCCTCCTCGCCGGGGCTGTCCACGGACTGCAGATACGGCACTTCCCCACCCCAAACCTCTGCTGCGGCTTCCGTTTTGCCGCCGGAACAGGAGAAAAACACAGCATCGATCAATTCGCCGTCATAGGTGATCACGCAACCGTCCGTTTCGGCAACGGCCTGTTCCATTGCCTGCTTTTCCGCAGCATCACCCTCGTCTGTCCAGGCTTGACAGCAACTGCTTTTTGTGCAGAGGGCGCCTTGATGCTTGCCGCCTTTCATTTGTTTCAGGGTATAGGTTCTGGCCGCGACGGCCTGCGCTTTGAGTGCTTCCGGTTCAAAACTCGCCGGAACCTCGGCCAACAGAACGCCAACAAGATAGTCGTGCAGCGTCACCTGCCCCTCGCCGTCTTCTCGCTGTACGCGGACGATTGTCTGTGCATCATAATCGACAGCTTCCGACGGCAGCTGCGTAAATTGAATTTCCATTTCAATCGGTTCTGCCTGTTTCGTGTCCGTCGTTTTCTGCAAATAGAACCAA
>CAMDZY010000108.1 GCA_945910975.1 uncultured Clostridia bacterium
TATTCAATTTGCAAGGTACACAGCTCTCTGCTTTGTTTCTCTCGCAGACAGCTTTAATATAATACATCGAATCGTGCGATTTGTCAAGCACTTTTTTCGATTTTTTTCAAGTTTTTTCAAGTTATTTTGGGAAGCGCAGCATATTGTGGAAAACTCGTTTTTTCTCCGCAATATGCTGCGCTTTTGGTTCAATTTTCCTGTGCGGATTCTGGGGAATCCTCGCGGAAAAACGCCATCAGGCTTTCCTCGCCGGTGGGAATTTCGCGGTCTTCCATGCAAGCCTCAAACTGGGAACGGTTCATATTGAGATTCGTTTCGAGATAGGCTGCGACCTCCTCCAGCTTTTGGCGGTGCTCGCTCAGTAAGGTTTGGCACTGTTCGTATGCCTTTTCCATCAGGGCTTTTATTTCGTCATCGATATCACCGGCGGTACGTTCGGAATAGGACTTGGTCTTTTCGTAGTCGCGTCCAACAAAAATCTCGCCGTCGCTCTCAAAGCAGACCGGGCCGATTTTTTGGCTCATACCATATCTGGCAACCATTTTCCTTGCGACATCCGTGGCGCGCTCTAAATCGTTGGAAGCGCCGGTGGAGATATCCTCCAAACAAATCTGCTCGGCAACGCGGCCGCCCAGCATGGCGATGATGGTTTCATACATTTTATTGCGGGACATGGAGTCCGAGTCCTGTATCGGCAGACTGATGGTCAGGCCGGCAGCATTTCCTCTGGGAATTACGGTGATGCGATGCACCGGATCCTGCGTAGGCAGGAAGTAGTGTGCCACGGCGTGGCCGGCTTCGTGGATGGCAAACAGGTGGCGGTCATATGCGGAAACCACGTGGCTCTTCTTTTCCGGCCCGGCGATGATTTTCAGCATCGCTTCCTCCACATCGGACATACCAATCACGGGGCGTTCGTTTCTGGTGGCGAGCAGTGCCGCTTCATTCAGCAGGTTTTCCAAATCTGCACCGGTGAAGCCGGCGGTTGCGCGGGCAATGACCTTTAAATTGACATTGTCTGCCAGCGGTTTATCTTTTGCGTGGATCTTTAAGATGGCTTCGCGGCCGGTGACATCCGGTGCGCCGACATAGACCTGCCGGTCAAAGCGACCGGGGCGCAGCAGTGCCGGGTCGAGAATATCGGCGCGGTTCGTGGCAGCCATGACGATGACGCCCTCGTTTTTGGTAAAGCCGTCCATTTCGACCAGCAGCTGGTTCAAGGTTTGTTCGCGTTCATCGTGACCGCCGCCCATACCGGCGCCGCGGCGACGACCAACTGCATCAATTTCATCGATAAAAATAATGGCGGGAGCAACCTTTTTGGCCTGCTCGAACAAATCGCGGACGCGGCTTGCGCCAACGCCGACATACAGCTCCACAAAGTCGGAGCCGGAGATGGACAAGAATTCCACATTCGCCTCACCTGCGACGGCGCGTGCAATAAGCGTTTTGCCGGTGCCCGGAGGGCCGACCAGCAGTACACCCTTTGGAATTTTTGCGCCCATGCGGGCATATTTCTGCGGATCGCGGAGGAAGCCGACGATCTCTTGCAGCTCCGCTTTTTCCTCCTCGGCGCCTGCCACATCGGCAAACGTCACCTTTTTATCCGCGCTGACTGTGCGGGCATTGGCCTTGACAAACTTGGCGGTTCCGCCGCCGCCACCGGTTGTGCGCTTGGTAAAATAGAGCAGGAAAAACACCAGAACCAGCATACTGATCAGGTACGGCAACATTGCGACAAACCACGAGGTCTGCGTATCGGGCAGATAGTCATACTGCTCGATCACGCCGTCTTTGCCCTGATTGTACTGTTTTTCAATGAGTTCGTTTAAATCGTCATAAAAAACGGCGAAGCTGGGCAGCTCATATTTCAGCTCCGACTTGCCCTCGTAGGGGCTGTGAAGCTGCATGGTCAAGACGCCATCCTTGGTGGTAAAGCTCTTGACCTGTTCATCGTAGAACAGCTGCTTCACTTGGGAATACTCCAAATCTTTTTTCTTCCCGTCGCCTAACAGGGAGGAAACAGCGTAAAACACGATTACGACAAACAATGCATAGAGAATGATCGTAGAGAGTTTGATTTTTTTAGGTTTCAAATTCTTGTCCTCTTACTTTTGATAGAATAGAAGGTGCATCGCCTTCTTGGAGAAATTGCACGGTGAGCGCCTGTTCGATGCCGATTCTGGCACAGTTCACGCCCAGCGAATAGACCGCCAAAACGCCGTCCTTGTCTGCCAATACCGGCAGCGCTTGGCGCAGATGGCGGGGAATTTTGGCATCGATCATCCATTTTTTCAGGGTTTTCGTGCCGCCCGGCAGGATGATTTTATCACCGATGGCGCGAGGGCGAACGGTAATTTCACCGTGCGGCACAACGGTAAAGCACTGTGTGGTATTGACCACCGCTTTCGCCGGCCGACAAAGGATGTTCAGATGTAGCTCCGGCAGGCCGGTCAATCCGTCCGGGCGCAGCGTTACCGGCGCAAAGGTCGGCGGCTGCAACGGTTCAAAGGACAGCAAATCATACTGTCTTGCCGCACGTATGCCGCCCGGCAGGGTGATCTGTGCGGCAGGCTGGCGGGATCGAAGCAAACCTTCCAGCGCTTCGACATGGCGGTGCGTGGCACGTGGCACCGCCAAATGCTCCAACAGCAGACGCAAAACGCGTTGGCGTAAGCCATCCGGCAGCGCCAACAGGGCGCTTACGCGATAGCCGCTTGCTGCACGGCACGCGGCAAGGCTTTGCTCCGCCTGTGCGCTCAAAAGCTGCTCATCGTGATGCAGCTGCGCCGTCATTTGGGATACCGCCTGCAAAAAGTTGCCGTTTTCCTGCTTGCACAGGGGAATCATCTGATGGCGAATGCGATTGCGCAATGCGTTATCATCGGCGTTGGTGGAATCCTCCACATGATCGACCCGCTCCTGTGCCAAATAGGCCTCAATTTCCTTGCGCGTAACCGTTAAAAACGGACGCACCAGCTTGCCCCGCTGCACAGGGATTCCGCACAGGCCGCGCAGACCGGTGCCGCGCAGCAGATTCATGAAAACCGTTTCGGCATTGTCATCAGCAGTGTGCGCCGTGGCGATTTTGTCGCACGGCAGCGCTTGAAGGAAGGCATAGCGCAGCGTTCTTGCGGCCTGCTCCACACTTTCTCCGGTACCGGCGGCATAGGCTCGCACATCTGCGGTGTCTACATAGAGCGGAATATTGTGGCTTTGGCAGAAGTTGCGCACAAAATCCTCATCCCGCTGCGCCTCCCCGGCACGCAGGTTGTGGTTAAAATGTGCGGCAGCAAGCCGGATCTGCAACGAATCCCGGCACTGCCAAAGCGCCGCGAGCAGCGCCATGGAATCCGCACCGCCGGACACGGCGCAAACCACACGTTCCCTCGGCGCAAACAGGCCGGATGCACACAGGCGCTGTGGCAAATCACTCGGCATGCTTCCACTCCCTGTCGGCAAAGGTGGTGTACTGCGGCAGCCATTGCAGCTTGACCGTACCGGTTGCGCCGTGGCGGTTTTTGGCAACGATGGCCTCGGCGACATTCGGCTCTGCCGACTCCTTATTATAATAATCATCGCGGTACAGGAAAATCACCTCGTCGGCGTCCTGTTCAATGGCGCCGGACTCACGCAGATCCGAAAGCATGGGGCGCTTGTCGGTACGCGATTCGTTGGCACGGGACAGCTGGCTCAGGCAGATGACCGGAACGTTTAGCTCCTTTGCCATGATTTTCAGGCTTCTGGAAATATCGGAAACCACCTGCTGGCGGTTTTCGCCGCTGTAATTTTGCTTGCTTCCGGCGGAGGTCATAAGCTGTAGGTAGTCGATGAGCACCAACCCCAAATTGTCCATGCGGCGGCATTTGGCGTTCATTTCCGCAACGGTAATGGTGGGGTTGTCGTCCACGCGAATATCGGTCTGCGACAGCGCCGACGATGCGATGCCCAGCTTGCTCCAATCCTCCTCGTCCAGCTGACCGGTGAGCAGCTTGTTATTATCCACAAAGCTCTCGTTGGACAGCAGACGCATGGCCAACTGCTCCTTGGACATTTCCAGGGAGAAGAACGCCACGGTCTTGGGATTGGTTTTTGCAACGTTCAATGCAATATTCAGCGCAATGGACGTTTTGCCCATGCCCGGACGCGCGGCGATCAAAATGAGATCCGATTTGTTCAGGCCGGAAATGATTTTATCCAAATCCTGGATGCCGGTGGACAGGCCGGGGATGGTGCTGTCGGATTCGTACAGCTCGGTCAGGCGGTCGAACACCTTCAGCAAAACCGTGCCGATGCGCTCCATGGAATCGTTGGCATTGTTCTTGCGCAGGGCGAACACCTTTTTTTCGGCGGCTTCCAAAATTTCTTCCGCCGTACCAACGCCCTCAAAGACTGTTTCGTTGATCTCCGATGCGGTTTGAGAAAGATTGCGCAGCATGGCCTTGTCGCGAACGATGGCGGCGTACTGCTTGACGTTGGCGGCGGTTGGCGTGATCTCCATCAACTGTGCGAGGTAGCTCGTGGTCTGCTGTTCGTCAAACACACCGCGTTCCTTCATCTTGTCCAGCACCGTCACTGGGTCGATGGGTTGGGAGAAATTGAACATGGTATAGATGGTTTCAAAAATCTCCCGGTTTTGCTGCAAATAAAATTCCTCCGGCCGCAGCATACCGATCACGTCGCCTACACAGCGGCTGTCGATGAGCATTGCGCCCAAAACCGACTGCTCCGCTTCCAGCGACTGAGGCATTTTTCTATTTAAAATATCATCCATTCGCACACACTCCGATGGATTTTTTGATCAATCAGATCTCTTTGACTTCAATCTTCATGTTCGCTGTGACCTCGTAGCCCAGCTTGCATTTGACGGTATAGATTCCCACGGTCTTGATGGCTTCCTCCAGCACAATTTTACGCCGGTCGATGTCCACATTGCACTGTTTTTTCAGTGCATCGGAAATTTCCTGCGTAGTGACCGAGCCAAACAGCCGGCCGGCGCCGCCGCCCTTGGCCAGCACCGTTACCGTGATATCCTTGAGCATATCGCGGGTCTTGATGGCAGCTTCGCGCTCGCGTGTCTGCTTTTCCAGCAGCGCCTTGTCGTTCATGCGCATGGTGTTGATGTTGTCCGCCGTCGCTTCGATGGCAATTTTGCGCGGCAGCATATAGTTGCGGGCATAGCCGTCGGAAACCTCGATCATCTGGCCTTTTTTGCCCTTGCCTTTGACGTCTTGCTGCAATATTACTTTCATTGTAAGCTCCTCCTGTCAAATTTTATAGTAATCATCTATGGCTGCGATCAGTTGGTTGAGTACCTCCTGCACGGATTTGCCCGGAACCTGTGCGCCGGCCGTGGCCGCATTGCCGCCGCCGCCGAGCGGTTCCAAAATCATCTGCACATTCGCGTCCCCGATGGAACGGGCGGAAATAATGACGCGGTCATCCTGCGGGTACAGGACAAATGAGGTTTCAATGCCGGAGATGTTCAGCAGTTCATCGGCCGCTTGCGCCGCAATGATGCGGGTGGTGGAAAAGTCCAGCGCAGAGATGGCAATATCGCTGCGGTACAGCCGCGCCGACTGGATCACCTGATAGCGCGTGAGGGTGGACTGCAAATCATTTTTAAACAGCTTTTTCACCTCGACCGTGTCTGCACCCAAGCGGCGCAGGAACGCTGCGGCTTCAAAGGTACGGCCACTGGTACGCACGCTGAAATTTTTAGTGTCCAGCGCAATGCCTGCCAGCAACGCCTGTGCTTCAAAGGCGCGGATGTCGGTTGTTTCCACGGCATATTGCAAAAGCTCCGTGACAAGCTCCGAGGCCGACGATGCAAACGGTTCGTGCAGGCTCAGAACGGTTCGTTCGATGTAATCCGCCGCGCGGCGGTGATGGTCGATGACGCACACTCTGGGAATGGATTCCAGCAGCGGCAGGTATTCCACCTGATTGGGGCGGTTGGTGTCTACGATAATCAGCAGGCTCTTGGGATCGGCTTCGATCAGCGCCTTTTGCCCGCCGATGAAGCTGTCGGCGTATTCCGGCTGCTTGAGCAGTCGTTCAAGTAAATTTTTTGCGGCATTTTGCTCCAGATCCATGACGATTTTGGCCTGTTTGCCCTTTTTGCGGCAAAGGCAGCACACGCCCACCGCCGCGCCGAG
>CAMDZY010000109.1 GCA_945910975.1 uncultured Clostridia bacterium
GGTTCTAGTGTGCATTACGCACGTGCGGGTTCAAGTCCCGCCTCGCGCACCAGCAAATAACAACCTTTGTCTACAAGGCAAAGGTTGTTTTTTTATAAAATCTGTCCTGCCGGCGCGGCGAATATGCAAGGCGGCGGCTCCATAAAATCATATGAAATCAGAGGTTCCCAAGGGAAAGGATGCGAACGATATGTCAAAAATTTACACATCAATCGAGCAACTTATTGGGCGAACGCCACTTTTGGAGCTGTGCCGCGTGGAGCAGCAGGAGCAGTTGCAGGCGAGAATTTTGGCAAAGCTGGAATATCTCAATCCCGCCGGCTCCGTTAAGGACAGGGTGGCGAAAGCAATGCTGGATGATGCCGAGACGCGGGGCGCACTAAAGTTCGGTTCGACCATCATTGAGCCGACCTCCGGAAATACCGGCATCGGGCTGGCGGCAGTCGCGGCGGCGCGGGGTTATCGGATGATTGTGGTAATGCCGGAAACGATGTCCGTGGAGCGGCGGCAGATTATGCACGCTTACGGCGCTGAAGTGGTGCTGACGGAGGGTGCAAAGGGCATGGCGGGCGCCATTGCCAAGGCGGAAGAACTGCAAAAACAAATCCCGAACAGCTTTCTTGCCGGACAGTTTACCAATCCGGCAAATCCGGCGGCGCATTTTGCAACGACCGGCCCGGAAATCTGGCAGGACACCGACGGGAAAGTGGATGTCTTTGTGGCCGGTGTTGGTACCGGCGGAACGATCAGCGGCACGGGTGCATATCTGAAGTCGAAAAATCCGGATATCCGCATTGTGGCGGTCGAGCCGGAAACCTCGCCGGTGCTTTCCGGCGGCAAAGCCGGTGCGCACGGGCTTCAGGGCATCGGCGCGGGCTTTGTGCCGGAGGTTTTGAATCGCGATATCTACGATGAGGTTCTTCCTGTGTCCGATGCGGATGCTTTCTCCGCCGCGCGGCAGTTGGGAAAATGCGAGGGCTTTTTGGTGGGAATTTCTTCCGGCGCGGCGCTCCATGCTGCCATCGTGCTGGCGCGGCGTCCGGAAAATCGGGGCAAAACGATCGTAGTGCTCCTGCCCGACACCGGCGACCGCTATTTGTCCACACCGCTCTTCGCAGTGGAGCCACAAAAATAATTTGTGTAAAAAGTCCCCGCAAAAGGCAATTTCCTGCCTTTTGCGGGGATCTTGCGCTGCGGCTTTTTGTTGACATATGTTGCGGCACACCTTATAATAATATAAATAATTCGGAGCTGTTAGAAAAGCCTCGCAGAGTTCGCCGCCATAGCGGCGAATCAAATTCAATCATTTTTTGCGGCGACATGCGCGTCACAAAAAATACCTTACAGGGCGCAAACGTGCGAACCAAGTGCCGCAGGCACTTGGCGAGTGCGCTGTAGCACCCGGCAATGTTCTTCCGCGAGGAAGGACTCTGTTAAAAAACGGAGTTTTTTAACAGCCCCTTTGGAGGATTTTTTATGCTGAATAAAACGATGTATCACCTGGGTGCGGAGCGCTCCTGCATCCGGGAACTGTTTGAATATGGACTGCGGCAGGCGGCTGTGGTAGGTGCGGAGAATGTGTTTGACTACTCTCTGGGCAATCCTTCCATTCCGGCACCTGCTGCGGTGAATCAGTCGATCGTGGACACATTGGCCACCGAAAATTCCCTTCAGGTGCATGGCTACACTCCGGCGGCAGGTTCCGCCGATGTAAGACAGGCGGTGGCGGAGGATTTGAACCGCCGCTTTGATGCCGGGATTCGACCGAGCAACCTGTTTTTCTGCTGCGGTGCAGCGCCGGGCTTGGTTTCCGTGCTGCGGGCGCTGTCTGTGCCGGAGGCAGAAATCATCGCCATTGCGCCGTATTTCCCGGAATATAAGCCGTTTGTGGAAAATGCGGGTTGCAAATTTGTGGCGGTTCCTGCGGACACGGACGGATTCCAAATTCGGTTTGACGCATTGGAGAATGCCATCAATGCCCACACGCAGGCTGTCATCATCAATTCCCCGAACAATCCGTCGGGAACGGTCTACACGCTGCAAACACTGCAAAAGCTGGCGCAGCTGCTTTCTTGCGCCGGAGAAAAGTTTGGACATCCAATCTACCTGATTGCCGACGAACCGTATCGCGAGCTTGTCTATGACGGCGTACAGGTTCCGTTTGTTCCCAATGTGTATGCCAACACAATCGTGTGCTACTCCTGGTCAAAGTCGCTCTCTTTGCCGGGCGAGCGAATCGGCTACGTCTGTGTGCCCGATCAGGCTGCCGACAGCAAAGACCTGTTTGCCGCCATCGCAGGCGCCGCAAGAATCTGCGGCCACGTATGCTCGCCGAGCCTGATGCAGCGTGTAGTTGCAAAATGTGTGACCTGTCCGCCGGATCTGGCGGCGTATGAAAAAAATCGCGCGCTTTTGTACAATTCCCTGACCGAAATGGGCTATTCCATGGCCAAGCCGGACGGCGCATTTTATCTGTTCATCAAGGCGCCAAACGGCGATGGCGATGCGTTCTCCGAGTTGGCGAAAAAGGACAATCTGCTGCTCGTTCCCGGCCGCGACTTTGGCTGTGCGGACTATTTCCGCATCTGCTATTGTGTGGACTATGACATGATCGTGCGTAGCCTGCCGATTTTCAAAAAATTGTTGGCAGAGGTTTCGTAGACTGCGGCTCTCTATTTTTTGCATTGCTTTTCCATCGCCGCCAGCATTTCCGGCGTGTCGACGTCGGACAACTCCAGCTTCGGAATTTCCGCCAGCTTCAGGCAGGACGGATGGGCGCGGATGATTTGGTTCCCGCCGCTGTCACCTTGCAGCTGCATCAGTTCCGGGAAAAAACGCTTTGGGAAGATGCAGGGGTTGCCGCGTTTGCCGTTGTGAGAAGCGCCGACAATGTATTCCGGTGCGGCCAGCCAAGTCTGCACAATGTGGGTGATGCTGCCTTGCCGCAGCAACGGCTGATCTGCCACCAAATATAAGATGGCGTCACAATCCTGCATCGCCTGTGTACCCAACAAAATCGTGTGGCTGACGCCCCAATCGGGGTGCGCATTGTGCAGCGTTACAAAACCGGCTGCCTTTGCCAGCTGCGCAACCGTCGGGTACTGCGTGACAACCGTAAGCCGAGAAAACAGCGCCTGCGGCACCGACTGCAATGTGCGGCTGATCAGCATCTCGCCATCGAGCATTGCAGTGAGCTTGTTGGCGGCAAATCTGGTGGCATTGCCGGACGCCATAATCAAACAGCCGATTTTTTTCTCCATGTTGATATCCCTACTCTCATCTGGTGTGACGGCGCAAACGTCCGCGCCGGTCAAGCTTAGTATAGCCGCTTTTTTGAAAAAAAGCAATCTTTGAAAAAATGCGATATTCTGCGAATAATATAATGAAAGCACTTCCATTTTCAAAGCCCATATGGTATACTATAACCAAATAAATCTGCGTTCGTGCAGGTAAGATTAACCAAAATGACAGGAGGTTTTTGCATTATGCGCCAGGTTGGAAAAAGCGTGCCCAGAGTAGACGCCTACGACAAGGCCACCGGCAGAACCAAATATTGTGACGATCAGTGTCCCAAGGACACGCTGGTTGCCAAAATTAAGCATTCCACCATTGCTCACGGCTTTGTGAAATCCATTGACACATCCAAGGCGGAAAAAATCGAGGGTGTTGTGAAAATCATCACCTGCTTCGACGTTCCGGAGTATTATTTCCCCACCGCCGGTCACCCCTGGTCAACCGACCCGCACCATCAGGACGTCGCCGACCGTCTGCTGCTCACCAAGCACGTCCGGTTCTACGGCGATGATGTCGCCTGCGTCATTGCAGAGGACGAAGTCGCTGCGGCACAGGCCGTGCGCGCCATCGAGGTGGAATATGAAGAGCTGCCGTTTGTCCTTGACGCACAAGAAGCCATGAAGGACGGCGCGCCCCAGCTCCACGAAAAATATCCCAATAACATCCTTGCACACACCACATTGGGCGTCGGCGATTACGACAAGGCGATTCAGGAGCCGGGTCTGCGCAAGGTCGAGGGCTGGTATTCCACGCCCACCGTGCAGCACTGCCATATTGAAAACCATATCTGCTATGCCTATGAGGAAAACGGCCGCATTGTGTGCGTTTCCTCCACGCAGATTCCGCACATCGTCCGCCGTGTCTGTGGACAGGCTCTGGGAATCCCCTGGGGCAAGGTTCGCATCATTAAGCCCTATATTGGCGGCGGCTTTGGCGACAAGCAGGATGCGCTGTACGAGCCGCTTTGCTGCTATTTGACAACGCAGGTTGGCGGCAGACCCGTCAAAATTGACGTGGCACGTGAAGAAACCTTCGTCAACTGCCGCGTCCGCCACGGCATCCGCTCCCATATTGTTTCTTGGCTGCGCGAGGACGGCTCCTTTGCCGCCAGAAAAATTGAATGCTTCTCCGACCAGGGCGGTTACGCCTCCCACGGTCACGGCATCGTGGCCAAGGGCATGAACTGCTTCCATCAGATGTACCCCTGCGACAATGTGCAGGGCGACGCCTACACCGTTTTCACCAACAAACCTGCCGCCGGCGCAATGCGCGGTTACGGCATCCCGCAGGCCATGTGGGCGGTGGAGTGCCATACCGATGACATCTGCAAGGAATTGGGCTATGACCCCATGGAATTCCGCTTCAAGCACCTGATGCCCAAGGGCTTTAAGGACGGCTTCAGCAAGAACGAAAACTATGCCGATTCCTACCGCGATTGCCTGAGAAAGGGCATGGAGTACATCCACTGGGACGAAAAATTTGAAAAATACAAGAATCAGACCGGACCCATCCGTCGCGGTATCGGCGTATCTGCATTCTGGTACAACACCGCCGTTTGGCCGATCAGTCTGGAAACCTCCTCTTGCCGGATGCTGATGAATCAGGACGGCAGCGTACAGGTACAGCTGGGCGAAACAGAAATCGGTCAGGGCGCCGACACGGCATATGCGCAGATGACGGCCGAAATTTTGGGAATTGACTATAAAAATGTCCACGTTGTTTCCTGCCAGGACACCGACGTCACCCCGTTCGGCACCGGCGCGTATGCATCCCGCCAGACCTACACCGCAGGCTTCTCCATCCGGCAGACGGCGGAGCTTCTGAAAGAACGCGTCCTGCTCTACGCCAAGGAGGTCACCCGCCAGCCGGTGTATAATATGGATATCGAGGACGGAAACATTGTCCGCACAACAGACGGCCGCGTTTTGATGTCTTTGGGCGAACTGGCTACGGAAGCGCAGTACAATATGAAGCACTCCGAGAACTTCTCGGCAGAATCTACTTACACCATTGAAAACAACGCCTATTCCTTTGGCTGCTGCATCACCGAGGTCGAGGTGGATATCCCCATGTGCAAGGCCAGAATCCTGGATATTGTCAACGTCCACGACTGCGGCACGGTGATCAACCCCGCACTGGCGGCCGGACAGGTTCACGGCGGTATGTCCATGGGCATCGGCTTTGGCCTGAGTGAAAAGCTGATGTTCGATCCCAAGACCGGCAAGCCGCTGAACAACAACCTCTTGGACTACAAGCTGTCCACCATCATGGATCACCCGCATCTGGAAGCGGAATTTGTGGAAAATCCGGAGCCGACCTCTGCCTTTGGTACCAAGGCATTGGGCGAACCTCCTGCCTGCCCCGTGGCGCCGGCGATCCGCAACGCCATCCTCAATGCCACCGGCGCACAGGTCTACGACGCGCCCTGCCGCCCGGCAGAACTGTTTGAAGCCTTCAAACGGGCAGATTTGATTTGAGGAGGAACACGTTATGTATGATATGAAAGCACTTTACGAGGCTACCAGCGTGGAAAACGCAGTGGCGCTGCGGCTGGAACATCCCGAAGCGCAGATCATCGCCGGAGGCTCCGACGTACTGGTGCAGATGCGCGAGGGCAAGCGCGCCGGCAAGGAATTGATTTCCATCTACGGCATCGACGAAATGCGCGGCATTTGCATCGATGAAAAGGAAGCCATCCGCATCGGCTCTCTGACCTCTTTCTCCCACATCACCAAGAATCCCATCATTCAGGAAAAAATGCTGGTGCTGGGCGAAGCGGTCGACATGGTCGGCGGCCCGCAGATCCGCAACATCGGCACCATCGGCGGCAACACCTGCAAC
>CAMDZY010000110.1 GCA_945910975.1 uncultured Clostridia bacterium
CCCAGCACGTCAAGGCCGGCGAACCCATCCCCTTCTGCTGCGGCAGACTGATGGAAATTTTAGACTGAGAAAATCGAAAACCCACCGAGGGAGCGGAGCAATCCGCTCTCTCTTTTTTGTATAAAGAAAACCACCGACTATGCCTAGAAAAAATATCCTCCTATGATTATAGTAAATGTGGTCTGCCAACCGCAATTAGAAAATCATAGGAGGAATCAAGTCCAGATGAAACTTGACACGAGTAGTTTAGCACACATGAAGTGGGAATGTAAATACCATATCGTATTCGCTCGGAAATATCGACGACAAATCATCTACAGAAAGATAGATGGATATAGGGCAAATGCTACGAAAACTATGCGAGTACAAGGGGACAGCCCGTGAAATCTGCGCGGTTGGCAGACTATTCGACGAGCCTATAGGCTCAGCCGAGGGCATACCCCAAGGGGGCTAGTGCATACCACCGGTACTTTGTGCAAATGGCAAGGAAACTTTGGCGCGATCACAAATGGTCGGAATAGCGTGCGATGAGTGCTTCTGCGCAGAGCATTCCGTCCACGGCGGCGGACATGATTCCTCCGGCGTAGCCTGCGCCCTCGCCGCATGGGTATAGGCCGGAAATGGCAGATTGGTGATTTTCGCCGCGCAAGATGCGCACAGGGGAAGAGCTTCGCGTTTCCGGCGCAGTCAAAACGGCGTCGGGATTGTCAAAGCTGGTGAGCATTTTCCCAAATTCCGGGATGGCCTGTTGCAGCGTGTGCGCGATTTTGGGCGGCAAGACCTCGTGCAGATCGCACATCGTCACGCCGGGGCGATAGGTGGGCTTGACGCTGCCAAAGGCGGTGGAGGGACGGTTTGCCAGAAAATCGCCTACACGCTGGCAGGGGGCAAAATAGTTGCAGCCACCGGCAGCAAAGGCACGTGATTCTAACTCCCGCTGCCAGTACATCCCGCCCAGCACGGAAGAATCCGGGAAATCGGACGGGTGCAGCGTAACGAGCAGCGCGCTGTTGGCGTTTTCGCCGTCCCGCGCCGCGTAGCTCATGCCGTTGGTCACAACACGCCCCGGTTCGGACGCCGCCGCTACCACAGAACCTCCGGGACACATACAAAACGTGTAGGCGGAGCTGCCATCAGGCAGGTGAACGGACAATTTGTAATCCGCAGCCGGCAGTGCCGGGTCACCTGCCGCGCTGCCAAATTGGGCGCGGTCGATGGACTTCTGCGAATGCTCGATGCGCACGCCCATGGAAAAGGGCTTCGGCGCCATCGGCACGCCGCAGCCATGCAGCATTTCAAAGGTATCGCGCGCACTGTGGCCGATGGCAAGAATCACATCCGAGCAGGGGAGTGCTTGCCGCTGCCCGTCATGCTCCAAGACCAATGCGCGAATCCCGTCGGCATCATAGTCCACGCCCACGACCTGCGTTTGAAAACGAATTTCACCGCCGTGTGCAATCACTTCCCGCCGAATGTTCTGCACGACGGTGAACAGCACATCCGTTCCCACATGGGGCTTTGCATCATAGAGAATATGCTCCGGCGCACCGGCGCGCACCAGCTGTTCCAGCACCCAGCCGATGCGCTCGTTGCCGGTGCCGGTGTTCAGCTTGCCGTCGGAAAAGGTGCCCGCGCCGCCCTCGCCAAATTGAACATTGCAGCGGGGATCCAGCTTACCGGTTTGCCAAAATTCCTCCACCAAGGTGCGGCGTGTTTCGGCATCGGCGCCGCGTTCCAGGACGATCGGCGCAAGTCCGGCCTTTGCCAGAATCAGTGCGGCAAACATTCCCGCCGGGCCAAAGCCGACCACGACAGGCCGTAACGGCGGCGGTGTGGGATGCTTTGGGATTTTATAGTAGTAAGGCGTCACGGATGTGATTTTTTTGTTTCGATTTTGCTTCAACAGCTTCCGTTCACTGCCCTTTGGTGTGACGTCAATGGTGTAGATATACTGAATTTTGTCCTTTTTTCGCGCATCAAGCGACTTTTTCACGATTTTTACCGCCGCAATTTCCGATGTGGAGCAGTGCAGCAGCTGCGCGGCCATATAGGGCAGCTGATGCACGTCATGTGCCAGCGGCAAAGCGATATCACGAATCCGAATCATGGCTTCCTCCCATTCCCGCCAGATGGCCGGACGCCCACGCCCAGTGCAGGTTGTAGCCGCCGCAGTCGCCATCGATGTCCAGCACCTCGCCGCAGGCAAAAAGCCCGGAACACAGGCGGCTTTCCATCGTCTTATCATTAAAATCCCCGGTCAAAATTCCGCCTGCCGTGACCTGCGCGCAGTCCATGCCCATGGTTCCCACAACCGGCAGGGCAAAGTCCTTGGCGGCTGCGGCCGCCTGCGCCGGATTTGTCTGCGCGAGCGGCAGAACCGGGATCTTGGCATAGCGCAGCAGCGTCCGGCCAAGCCGGTTGTGGAGCATTCCGGTGAACAGATCTTCACCGGTCAGTTGGGGGAATTGTCGGGCGCGCTGCTCCAGCAGCTCCTGCACAACCGGTAGGGAATATTCGCGCAGCAAATCAAGATGCAGCGTTAAATCCCCGCTTTGCGTGCTTGCAACGCGGGAAATATCGAAAATTGCGGGGCCGGACACGCCGTTGGCGGTAAATTGTACCTGCCCTTCGCACCGTGCCAGCGTTTCCTCACCCCGGCACAGCGTCACGGCGGCATCGGCGCGCACGCCCTTGAGCGCCTTGACGTAGGTGTCCTCGGTGTTGATTTGCACCAGCGCCGGGGCAAGCCGTGTGGCGCGGTGTCCAAAGCTGCGCAAAATCTGATACCCGGACATTCCGCCGCCCAGCTTGGTTCCGGCCAAGCCGCCGCAGGCCACAATGACGCGTTGCGCGGTCAAGGTCTGCGTGGCGGTCTTTACAAAAAAGGTGTCGCCGGATTTTTTGACGCCGGTCACCTCGCAGCCCAATTGCTGCTCCAAATTCGGCTGTTGCAACGCAAAGCGCAGCACATCCAGCACGCTGTTGGCGCTGTCGGACAGCGGATAGACGCGCCCGGACGGCTCGGCCACGGTCAGCAGACCGTGCCGGTGGAACCATTCCAGCGGGTCAAACTGCGACAGCGCAAACGCGGCAAATTCCGGTGCGCTGCCGTGAAAATGGTGCCCTTGCAGCTGTAGATTGGTCAGATTGCACCGCCCGTTGCCGGTTGCAAGCAGCTTTCTGCCAACTCTGGCCTGCCGCTCCAGCAGCACAACATGGTCATTTTGATGCATTTTCGCGGCTGTAATGGCGGCCATCATCCCCGATGCGCCGCCGCCGATCACAATAATTTGCAAACCAATTCCCCCGGCTTTTTCAGATGCTCCTATTATACAGGATTTTTCCCGTTCCGGCAAGTGCGTTTTCACAATGCCGCAGGAAAAGCGCTTGCATATTATGTACTTGCGGAATCCGGAAAAGTATGTTATGATAACAGCAAAGATGACTTTTTTACGCACCAAGGTGCGAATTTTGAGAACGACCCAAACCGATTCGGCAAGGAGGAAATATCATGAAACGAATGCTTCGCATTTTGGCACTGATGATGGCGCTTTTGCTCTTGGCTGCGTGCAGCGACAAGTCATCCGGCCAGACGCAACCGTCAGCTTCCCATTCCGGGGAAGGCGGCACAACGCTACCTGGCATAGGCTCCACACAGCGCGAACCGATCCATGCGGCGCAGTCCAAAGAGGAGCTGTTCCGGCTCTTTTCGGCAGCTTCCGCAGACGATCCGATCCCGGATGCGCCGGGAGAAAATGATACTGCGGATTTCCCTGCAAATGACGAGGGCGCAACACAGGCAGCCGCAGGCTATGAGGAAAACAATTTTGTCAAGAGCGACAGCGGCAAGCTCTACATCCTCGGTGCTGCAGATTTCAAGATCCTTGCGGCCAACGGCAAAGATACCGCGCTGCTTTCCACCACAAACATCTTGACCGCCGGCACATCGAACTTTGAAACGACCGATGCGCTGTATGTGTTTGGAAATATGGTGGCGGTGATCAGCACGGTCGAGGTATTCAATGACAGCGACGGGCAGATGAATTATGAGGATCTGTGCAATGTCAAGCTCTACGATGTGACGGATCCCAAAGCGCCCAAGCTAAAGGACAGCTTTGTGCAGGACGGAAGCTACCGCAATTCGTACATGGTACAAGGGCGGCTTGTGGTTGCTTCCGAGGACTATAAGTTCTCCCCGCAGCAGGAGCTGGACAAGTCCTATCTGCCATGCGTATGGGATGGGGAAGCCGCGCAGGCGCTTGCGCCGGAACGTATTTTTGTATGCCCGGATGAAAGCGCCAATGCCTATACGATCGTTAGCACGGTGGATATGACATCGGCGCAGCGTGAGGATTCGTGCGCGTTTACCGGCGAAAGCAAGAGCATTTATATGGATGATACCGGCGTCTATTTGGCAAGAACAGTTTCCAACCGCGAGGTCAGCGAGCCGTATACGGAGGAGCAGTACACGGTCGTATCCGTCAAGAGCAATGTGCAAACCGAGGTAAAAATGCTCACCTTCGACACCGGCAGCCTGAACATGGAGGCCTATGCCTATGTTGACGGACAACTGGCGAATCGGTATGCGATGAATGTGTACAACGGCAATCTGCGCCTTGCAACGGCAAGCGAGCAAAGCAACTATCAAATTTATACCGATGAGAAATACGGCTGGAGCAATTACCGCGTCGGTGAGAGCAGCGCAAGCAACAATATCTTTGTGTTCGATGCCGCCCTACAGCAAATCGGCGCACTGACGGAGCTTGCGCCGGGCGCGCAGCTGAGTACCGTCTGGTTCGTGGAAAATACGGCCTATGTGCAGGCAGACAAAGCGTTTGCCGTCGATTTGCGGGATGCATCTGCGCTCAAAGCCGTGGAGCAGACGGAACAAAAGATGGCGTGTAGCGATATGCGCCTGTATCAGCCGGGAACACTGTTTGCGCTTGGCGTTGACGAGAGCGTTACGCTGCAAGCTGCGCTTCTTGATGCGTCCGACCCGGGCAATGTTCAGGTGCGCGCGCAGCTGGCACTACAGGACTATGACTGGAACAATGCAGCCAACCATCCCCATGCACTTGCCGCAGATGCCGCGCTCGGCGTGATTGCACTGCCGGTAGATGGCGCATATGCAGTGCTTTCGTGCGATGGACAGAGCCTGAAGCTACAAGGGACAGTGCCGTTTGCCGCTTTGTCCGACCGCACACGCGGCATATTTGTTGACAATACGCTTTACCTGTGTGACCCGCAGATGGTCACAGTGGCGGCGGCAGACACATTGAAAGTGCTTGCCGACATTGGATTTGGAGTTGGTTAAAATGGATATGCAACAAACCATTGAGCGCATCAATGCGTTGGCGCACAAGGCCAAGTCACAGCAGTTGACGCCGGAGGAAGTGGAGGAACGCGACAGGCTGCGCAAAGCCTACATCGCCGCCGTCCGCCGCTCCCTGACCGAACAGCTGGACAACACCTATATTGTAGACGAGCAAGGGAACAAGCGAAAGCTAAAGCCTTAAAGCTGCTGTCAAAAAATCCCATGCCGGGTATCGGTACTCGGCATGGAATTTTTTTGCGCATCTGCACCTTGCCCTTTACAGGGCAAGGTGCAGATGCTGATAAATTGTTTCCTGATTGAACGCTGCAATGTATATTTCCGGATACAAATAAAAAAGCATACTCCAATATGCGGTATTTTTAACGGGGAAAAATATTTCGTGTTATAATACAAAAGTATATTTTTGCAAGCGCAAAAATATAAGGAGATAAAGAAGGGAGAATAAACTATGATTTGTCCAAGATGCGGCAATTTCTGCGATGATAGTGCAAGGGTTTGCCCCTCCTGCGGCGCCGATTTCACAAACGGACAGGGACAACAGCCCAATTATCAGCAGCAAAATTACCAGCAACCCAACTACCAACAGCAAAATTATCAGCAGCCCAACTACCAGCAACCAAATTACCAACAGCAAAACTATTACCAGCAGCCCAATTACCAGCAGCCCAATTACCAGTACCCGCCCAACGCGGG
>CAMDZY010000111.1 GCA_945910975.1 uncultured Clostridia bacterium
ATATACAACGATTTTTTTGGAAAGTCAAGAATTTCGCCGTGCCGCCGCTTTACAGTTGTTTTTCCATCACAAAGTTGGTCAAAACGACATTTTGCCGGATGACCTGTTGCTCTTTGCAGACGTGATAGCCCCTGCGCAGGAAAAACGGCTTTGCGGTGATGGATGCATGGGTTGTTACTTTGCCTGTCTGCACAGTGCACTCAAGCCGGTCGCAGATCGCGGTGGCAATCCCCTGCCCCTGATAGTCCTTGTGGACATAGAGCCTGTCCAGATAGCCGGACGCGTCAATGTCACCGAACCCCACAATTGTGCCATCGTGCTCGGCGACAAGCGAATGATGCGCCAAAAATGACCGGTTCCACTGCGCAAGGTCTACCCTTCCGCTTGCCCATGCATCTACCTGCTCTTGTGTGTAATCCTTACAGTTCACGCTATGAACCGTTTGATAAAACAGCTCTGCCAGCTGTTTGCAATCTGATGGCTGATAGTTTCTAATTCTCATGATTTCCTCTCCTCCACCTATTATCAGCTGTTTTTTTAGGATACACCTTGCCCGAAAAATGTCAAGTTATTTTCGTATGCATTCTTGGCTTGCTTTTATGATATTTATGTTTTATAATGGGTTTAGAATGTCGAAAATAGGCGAAAAATATGGCATAGGGCAAAATGCCATTGCCGCGAAAAGAGGGTGTACACGTATGAAACGAAAAATTCTTGCGCTTTGGATGGTCTTTCTGTGTCTGGTCGGCTGTGCGTCGCAGGATTTTCACATTGTTGGTGAGAAGGATTATCCGGACTATCGAATTTTTGAATTTCGGGAGTATTCGGACACTTTTTCCCACAGTCTGGAACTGAACGCAGGCGATGCGGTCGCTTTGGATTATATTATCCGTCAGGGTCGCTTGCAAATCGTTGTGAAAATGGGCGACGATGTGGTTTATCGCGACAGCACCACCATGTCCGGCAATCAGGAGATTCCGATTGACAAATCGGGCAACTATAGCTTTACGTTTACGACAAAAAGCGCCAGTGGTAACGTTACGCTGACCGCCATTCGCGCTCCCGAGCAGACAGACGCTCCGCAGCAGGAAACAACCACGCTTAAAATTTACACGCCAAACGAAGACGACTCCATCAGCAGCACCACTGTAGAAGGCACTGCTACCGCAGATGGAATTTTCAGCGCTTTGCAGCAGGCGGGCGTCATTGGTGAGGATGTAATTGCGAGAGATTTCAAGGAAAAAGAAACCGCAGAGCAGACAGAATATACCTTAAATCTGTCACAGGCTTTTTCCGAGCAAGCTACGCGTCAGATCGTGCAGTGTATCGTGAATACCTATTTGGCCAACATGGGCGGCGATGTCATGCGTATCACGCTGGAGGGTCAGGTTTTAAAAACGGATGCATGGGAAATGTCTTCCCCATGGCCGTTCTCCGAAACAGTGACGCCGGAAGAAACCGAGCCGACAGAGCCAAGCAAATCTGAACCGGAAACGTCCGAGGAAACAGAGCCAAGCGAACCGGAAGACACAACGCAAGACGGTGCGCCTATGCTTGCACTGACCTTCGACGACGGCCCCAGTCAACACACCAAGGAGATTTTGGATTTGCTGGAAAGCTACAACGCCAAAGCAACATTTTTCGTGGTCGGCACGAATGCGGACAATTATGATGTTACCATGTCGCGTGCCTTGTCGCTGGGCTGCGAAATCGGTAACCACACGGTGAATCACACGGATTTGACCGATGCCGACAGCGAAACAATTGCAGAAGAAATCGGCAACTGCGCGGATAGTGTGCAGCGCGGTACCGGCTATACACCACCGTTCCTGCGGCCACCCTATGGTGCGGTGAATCAAAGTGTCAAAGATCAGGTCGGACTGCCGATGATTCTCTGGTCAATCGATACCCGCGACTGGGAATCCCGCGATGCCGATGCCGTAATTGAGCAGGTGTTGGGAAAGGTTTCAGACGGTGACATCATCCTCATGCACGACCTCTACGGCTCCACAGCAGAAGCCTGCAAAACCATCATCCCCAAGCTGTTGGAGGAAGGCTATCAGCTGGTTACTGTCAGCGAGCTTGCAAAGGCAAAGGGCATCGACCTGGAAGCCGGCGAGTGCTATTACAGCTTCCATTAAACCGATCGCTTGTTAAAGCCGATACCTCAATAAAATGAAGGGAGAATCGCAAATGAAAAAGCTACTCGCACTTTTTCTCGCAATCTGCCTGTTGACTACGTCTTTCACCGCTTGCAGTGACACACGGACGTCTGCGCCATTTGAATTGTCGGAAGTGCAAGTGTCAACAACCGAACCGACAGAAACAGACGCCACAGAAGCAAGTACAGTTGCCGTTCCAAGCTCCACCCCAACAGAGGAATCAATGCCGGAGCAGGCGCCGACAGAACCAGTACAGGAAGAAACGCAGGAGCCAACGCAACCAACACAGGAAGAAACGCAAGAAACAACACAACCGACACAGGAAGAAACGCAAGCAGCAACGCAACCGGAAACACAGCAAGAAACGCAAAAAGCAACTGCCCCGGAAACACAGCCGGAAACCGCAGCACCCGCTGCAGCATCCGGCGGCACACTGGTCTGGATCCCGGAAACCGGAACAAAATACCATAGCAAATCCTCTTGCAGTGGCATGAAAGATCCCACACAAGTCACGGAAGAGCAAGCAATCGCGTGGGGCTATGAACCTTGCAAAAGGTGCCATTGATTCTACAAAGTCAGAATACCAAAAATTGACCGCCCCTGTCCAGTCACAGGAGCGGCCGTGTAGAGAAACCACAAGCAACAATACAGGATTTGCCTACGCTTTAGCCAATGCAGCAGGGAGATGCGCCCGAAGGACAAAACGGCGCACAATGTGACTACTCGTTCTTTGTTACGCAGAGTAACAGCGTTGTCACAGATGGTTTATTGTGATTGACAGCGTCTTTCGTTATACTCAGAGCATCAAAACAAAGGAGGTCATTCACAATGACATTAGGCGAAAAAATAAAAGAAGCAAGAAAGCAAGCAGGTCTTTCCCAAGAACAACTATCCGAAAAGTTGGGTATCTCCCGTTCCGCCGTGGCGAAATGGGAAATCGATAGGGGAATTCCCGATGTAGATAATCTTAAAATCCTGTCACAGCTTTTGGGCGTCAGTATCGACTATCTGCTGGATAACGGAGAAGATTTGGAGAAATCGGTCATTAAAGAGCCGATTGACCTGTCCCGCTATGACGGCAGTCACAGAGAAAAAAAGAATCTTTGCGTTCGGGAGAAATTTCCCAATGCAAAGATTCACCCACTGCTCGCCACAACAAAGCTTACAAAGGCACAGCGTATTTTAGACAATATTCTCGGCTTTTGTACACCGGCAGGCTTCCAGATCCCGCGTATTAGCAACGACTTGAAAGATCTCGATAAGCAGTATTATTTAGCAGAACAGGACGGCAGACAGTTTCTTGTACTTGTTACTGATGAATTTATCGTAAGCCGGGAACTCTCACAGAAACAGTATGACGGAAAATTTGAGATCGGCGATATCAAATTCACGAAATGCACCTATGAGGTTAAGTAGCCAATTGAAACCAGATATATAACTGCCGTGCCCGTCCTACGGAAGTTAGACAACCAGAAAGGCTCTTTGTCAATAGTTGGGGTAATCGAAAAAACAGAGATGTACTACGAGCAGCTGCCGTCAGGCGGCTGCTCGTTTGTTGCGTTGGTGGGAAAACATATGTAAGATGCGGTTTCTGAATCTTTCAAAGTTCCTGTAGCCGTAGACGTTTCTTTTCAGGACTTTAATTTTGTTGTTACATCCCTCTGTAAAACCGTTTGTAACAGCCTGCAAATAAAAAGTCAAGAGTAAATTTTGATGAATCCAAAAAATGTTACTGCGTAAAATAGGTAGCACAAATAGGCCACCGCATAGGCGCCGACCTGAGATGTGTAATGATATGGTTTGTTATGTCATGCCTTGCGTTTGAGTTTGTACCGCTGCGGAGGCACCCAGTTTGGCGAGATATTCCTTCATGCGGCCGTAATAGACACGCAGAAGCTTGTTTGCGCCAGCTGTCATGTAGACGTAGTAGGGCTTTCCTTCGGCGCGTTTCTTGTCCAGAAACTGGAACACCAGGTCATCCATCGGCGCTGTTTGCAATAGCGCTTCTATCACCAGAAACAATGTCCTTCGCAGCCCCGGTGAGCCGTGCTTAGAGGTTGGCACGCTTTTGGCTTCATGACTTCCGGGCCGGTTTGTGCCCGGTTCGATGCCTGCAAAAGCCACCAGAGAACCCTTATGATCAAACCGTAGTTCTTTATGGGTTTGGGGTTGATGGCACTGACAAAAATTCCTGCCTCATTGAGCTTCCGAGCCACCGGTTCATAATAGCGTCCGGTGTGCTCAAGAATGACCCGCGTTTCACCATTCAGGCTTTGCAGATAGCTTGCCAAGCGATCCAGCTCACTGGGTGTGACGGACTTCAAAAGGCTGCGCCACAACTTCTCCGAATGGACGGAGGGCAGCAATCATACTTTTCCCTTTGGAAACATCAATACCGACTGCGTTCATAAACAACCCCCCAAAATAGATTTGCAATTGGTGACCATCCATTTTTTATTGCCGATTCCATCTGTTTGGTGACACAAACGCACAAGCGAAATGGCTCAACCTGCATAAATCGAACATCGCGAATAAGAGGATGGCTGACTGACTTACGCACGGGCGCGAAGCCCTTGGAGGTGACCGTCAGACCATTGCTCTCTTTCTAATAGCTTTGGCAACAAAACGATAAACGACACGGCTGGCTGCCGTGCATGATACCGTAATCTTATTGTAGCAGGGACTGTAAAAAACAGCATCAAACAAGGGGGCTGTAAAGTTCAACAAGCATCTTACCTCATAATAATATAAGCCGTGTAAATGATATAAGCACCCACGCAAATCAAGCCCTCAATTCGGTTTGTTTTCCCGCCTGTTTTCGCTACAAACAGAATCAATACCGTGGTGGCGATTAAGATTACCGTATCCGTAATCAGTTCCGAAACGACATGGATGGGGGTCAGTACCGAAGTAACGCCTAAAATGAACAGAATATTAAACAGGCAGGAGCCTACTGCGTTCCCCAGCGCAATGCCGGATTCGCCTTTTCTGGATGCCGCAATCGAGGTTACCAATTCCGGCAGGGACGTGCCGATTGCCACAATCGTCAGCCCCACAAGCGTATCGCTCATGCCCCAGCTTTTTGCAATCAGGCTTGCATTGTCGACCACCAAATCACCGCCAACTATGACAGCCGCCAGACCTGCGGCAACGAAAGCCAGACTTTTCGGCAAAGACATCACATCCGGCGGCGTTTCGTCCGTCCGATTTTTCAGCGCGCTGTAAACCATCAAGCCAATATAAATGAGAAATACGACCAGCAGAATAATCCCATCGATCCGGCTGATCCATCCGTCAACAATCAAAACATAAAGCAGTACGGACACACCGATGTTCCACCATAAATCCCGCCTTAGAATATCCTTGTGGGAAGCTGCCGGAAAAATTACCGCGCAGGCGCCAATGACAACCAGCAAATTGAAAATATTGGAACCAACGATATTGCCCAGCGAAATGTCACTGTTCCCCAGTAGCCCCGCATTGATGCTGACCGCAGTTTCCGGCGCACTGGTTCCCATCGCGACAATGGTAAGGCCGATAATGACTGAAGGAACCTTCAAAATTCCCGCTATGGAGGACGAACCGTCCACAAAAATGTCGGCGCCTTTAATCAACAGGAAAAAACCGACGATCAGTAAAAAATACATCATAATATTACCCCCTAAAAATGATCGTTTTTGGAATTGTGGGTAAAAAAATAGGCTTCTACCGCACAATTTGCAGCAAAAGTCTTGTTACATACTCTTTTGTAAGTGCATTGTCTGGCCGTTCGGCGAGATGACGAACAATGCAGCGCTCAAAACAGGCTCTATAATAAATGTTGGGGTATTCCCGAT
>CAMDZY010000112.1 GCA_945910975.1 uncultured Clostridia bacterium
CGTTCATCTGATGATCGACCGCCCGGCGCGCTATGTCGAAGCATTCTGCAAAGCAGGCGCAGACATCTTGACGCTCCATGTGGAGGCCGACACCGAGGAAAACACACTGGCTGCACTGCGCCAAATCCGTGAATTGGGCGTACATCCCGCCATTTGCGTCAAGCCGAAAACACCGGCGGAAGCCGTTTTGCCGTTCTTGTCGCTGTGCGATTTGGTTTTGGTGATGACGGTGGAGCCGGGCTTTGGCGGCCAGGCCTTTATGGCGGATATGATGCCGAAGCTCGCAAAAATCTGCAGCTACATCGACGCACAAAACCCCGGCTGTGAGCTGGAGGTGGACGGCGGCATCAACGCCGAAACCGGCCATATCTGCAGGGAAAACGGCGCCAATGTACTCGTCACCGGCAGCGCCTATTTTAAAGCCCCCGACCCCGCAGCTTTTGTGGCGGCGGTAAAGGCGGATTGATATTCGTACAAAATATCCCACAAAGGCTCGCATTTGTGTGTTTCCCGTGCAATGGAATCCTGTGAAACCAGCGGTATTGAGGTATCTGACCATTTTCGTGAGGTCACGAAAATGGTCCCTCTGGGCAGCGGCGCACAGAGGCTCATGTTCCACCCAGAACTACTCTGTGGGGTATAAAAGCCCTGCAATACAAACAAAAACCCAACAATCTTTGCGATTGCTGGGTTTTTCTATGGAGCAGGATACGGGAGTCGAACCCGCCTTAGCGGCTTGGGAAGCCGATGTAATACCGATATACCAATCCTGCATATATTGATATTATAGCAGAAGTATTCTCAAAATTCAACCACTATTTGTCGAATTTTCGTTGCAGAGAGGAAAAACTTTTGGTATAATACAGTTACGAGGTGATTTGTCATGCAGGTTTTGGATTTGACCCATACAATTACGGATGCCATGCCCTGTTGGCCGGGGACGCCGCAGGTTTCGCTGACGCCTTTGGCGAAGCTGGAGGAGGACGGTTTTCGGGAAACATTGGTGAGTATGGCTTCCCACATAGGGACGCACTTGGATGCACCGGCGCATCTGCTGCCAAACGGCACAACGCTTGATTCCATGCCGCCCGCTCAATTCGTGGGGAGTGCAGTGGTGTTGGATTGCAGCAACCGTGGCGCGATCAGTCTGGCAATGCTGCAGAGCTACACGCAACTGTTGAGCCGCGCAGAATTTGTACTGTTATACACCGGCTGGAGCCGCCATTGGAAGACGCCGGATTATTTTGACAATTACCCCGTCTTGAACCCGGACGCGGCAAGCTATTTGGCATCTCTGCGGCTGAAGGGATTGGGCGTTGATACCATCAGCGTCGATGCGTTTATGGATGCGGATTGCCCAATCCACCGGATTTTGCTTGGGTCGGGCATGATGCTGCTGGAGAATTTGCGCAATCTGCGCGGCCTGTGTGGGCGAGAATTTTTCCTGACAGCCGCACCGCTCAAGCTGCGCAATGCAGACGGCGCACCGGCACGCGTTTTTGCGCTGATTTAGCAATGGAAGATCTGCATATTCATATGGTGCTCGACGGTGTGGACTTTCGCGCCGCGATCGGGGCACACCGCGCCCATCCAAGGGACGAGCTGATTCGCAAGCGTTTGGCAGACTATGCCGCAGCGGGAATCACACTTCTGCGCGATGGCGGCGATGCATGGGGCGTTGGTTTAAGAACCAAAGAGCTGGCGCCGGAGTACGGTATTGACTATCGCAGCCCGGCGTTCCCCATCTATAAATCCGGGCATTATGGCAGCTTTATCGGCATCGGCTGGGCGGATTGGGCGGAATATGCCCTGCTTCTGAACCGCGCTAAAGCGTTGGGTGCGGACTTTATCAAGCTGATGATTTCCGGCCTGATGGATTTCAATCAATTTGGCGTTTTGACGCAGCCCTCACTGGAACGGGAGGAAATCATTCGCCTGATTTCTATGGCGCATGACGCAGGATTCTGCGTAATGGTACACTGCAACGGAACACAGGCGACCCTGGCAGCAGTCGAAGCCGGGGTAGAGTCCGTGGAGCATGGAGCGTATCTCCATGATGAAGCGTGCTGCGCACTGGCTGAATCCGATGCGGTCTGGGTGCCGACGCTCTCCACGATTGGCAATCTCATTGGCAATGGCAGGTTTCCGGATGAGGTTTTGAAGAAAATTCTAACCGGCGCGATGGCCAATGTCCGCCGTGTTGCCGATTTGGGCGGAAAAATTGCACTGGGCAGCGATGCCGGCGCATATTGTGTGCCGCACAATACCGGTTTCCGGACAGAGCGACAATGGCTCAGTCGGGCGCTTGGCGAAAACACGGATGCCATTCTGGCTGACGGCTGCAAAACCATTGCACAAAAATTTCAACGATAAATCAGCAGGAGCTTATCATGTGGCAGCGACTTAAAATGTTTTGGAATATCATCCTCGGAAATGCCTTGATTGCATTTTCTGTTTATGCCTTTGTTGTTCCCAACAATTTTATGCTGGGCGGCACAACCGGTATCGGACTCATCTTAAAACAGTGGCTTCCGATTCGCCTGTCGGTAATTGCGGCGGCGGTGAACGTGCTGCTGTTTTTGCTGGGTCTGATTTTTATGGGCAAAAAATTTGCAGCAGCGACCTTGCTGTCGACTGCTTTGTATCCCGCCTTGATGGCTGTGTTTGAAATGATTCCGCTTGATGCGTTGATTCCGGATGATATGCTGATTTGTGCCATTTTCTGCGGCGTGCTGTCCGGCGCGGGCATCGGACTGGTGGTTCGGGTCGGCGGTTCCAGCGGCGGTATGGACATTCCACCGTGCATTTTGCAAAAATATTTTGGGATTCCCGTCAGCAAATCGCTGATGGTGTTCGATTTGCTGATCGTGCTGATTCAGGTGCTGTTCCGTGGTGTGGACGGACTGCTTTACAGCATTTTAATTACTGTGCTGATGTCCTTTACCGTGAACCAAACCGTGATGAGCGGCGAGCAGAAAATTGAAATCATCATCATTTCCCCCGCATACGAGCAGATTCGGAAAGAAATTTTGGAGAACATCAACTGCGGTGTCACGATGCTGGACATTGAAACCGGCTATGAAGGAACGAAACAAAAGGCAATTTTAAGCGTAGTCTATTCCAAAAAATACCCGGAAATTCGACAGGCCGCTTTGCAAATCGACAGTAAGGCGTTTATCGTGGCAAACGCTGTGACCAATGTCAACGGCAGAGGCTACACCCTTGCGCGCGAGGAGAATATTTGACACTGCGGAGCTATTGACAGCCTTTTCCCACGGGTGTATAATCAAATCGACCATGGGAAATGGATGCAAATGATGATTTACCACATTGCACATTGACCGGAGAGGAGAAAAAATATGCTAAGAATTGAGCATTTGACGAAAAATTACGGGGAGAAGAAAGCGGTAGACAACTTGTCCCTGCACATTCGCCCCGGTGAGATTTACGGCTTTATCGGGCACAATGGTGCGGGGAAAACCACCACGATTAAGGCGTGCTGTGGCATTTTGCAGTATGACAGTGGTGAGATTTGGGTCGATGGCATTTCCATGCGGGAAAATCCGCTGGACTGCAAGAAAAAAATCGCCTACATCCCGGACAACCCCGATTTGTACGAATTTATGTCCGGCATTCAGTTTTTGAATTTTGTGGCGGATATTTATGGCGTCAGCGCTTCCGACCGGCAGGAACGGATCCGCCGCTACGCCGATACCTTTGAGTTGACCAATGATCTTGGCCAGCCCATAAGCGCCTATTCCCACGGCATGAAGCAAAAGCTGGCAATTATCTCTGCGCTGATCCACGCACCAAAGCTGGTGATCATGGATGAACCCTTTGTCGGACTTGACCCCAAGGCGTCGCATCTGCTGAAGGAAATCATGCGCGAGATCTGCAATCAGGGCGGCGCGATTTTCTTCTCTACCCACGTGCTGGAGGTGGCGGAACGGCTGTGTGACAAGGTTGCCATCATCAAAAATGGCAGACTGATTCGTTCCGGCACCATGGAGGAGGTCAAGGGCGATGCTTCGCTGGAAACCGTCTTTTTGGAATTGGAGGGCGAACAATGACAAAAGCATTGCTCCGCAAGCAGCTGCTGGAGGTCTTTTCCGCTTTCTACCGTGACCGGAAAACGGGCAAACGGCGCTCCGGCAAAAGTCTTGTGTCCTATTTGATTTTGGTGGCGTTTTCCTTCTGCATCCTTGGCGTCATGTTCTACTTTATGGCGCATATGCTCTGCCAAGCCCTTGTGCCATTGGGCTTTGGATGGCTGTATTTTGCGCTGGTAGGCGTGCTGGCAGTTTTCCTCGGCGTATTTGGCAGTGTATTCAATACTTATGCATCTTTATACTTGCCAAAGGACAATGATCTTTTGTTGCCCATGCCCATTCTGACGGGAAGAATCCTGCTTGCGCGGCTCTTTGGCGTGTATATCATGGGCTTGATGTATGAGTTGATCGTCATGATTCCCGCACTGATCGCCTATTTTGTGAGCGCAACCCTCAATTTGTGGGGAATTGTGTTTTGCTTACTTATTCCCTTTGTGCTGTCCCTGCTGATTTTAACGCTTTCGTGTGCGCTCGGCTGGGTGGTGGCGCTGGTTGGCAGTCGTCTGAAAAATAAGAGCGTGATCACGGTTCTGATTTCTCTGGGATTCTTGGCTGTGTATTATTATGCGTGCTTCCATACCTCTGATCTTTTGCAACATATCCTTATGGATCCGGCAGCTATTGGGAGCAAGGTAAAGGGAGTCCTTTATCCCTTCTACCACATGGGGCTGGCGGCTGAGGGAAATGCGCTGTCGATGCTGATTTTCACGGCAATCATGCTGGCGCTTTTTGGTATCGTCTATCTGATCTTGTCCCGCAGCTTCCTTTCCCTGACCACAAGCAACCGTGGCACCACGCGCGTAAAATACAAAGAGAAAGCAGCCAAACGGAACGGCGTGGAGAGCGCATTGCTGCGCAAGGAGTTCAAGCGCTTTCTGTCCAGTTCCACGTATATGCTCAATTGCGGGATTGGCATTGTATTTTCGCTGGTGCTTGCAGTGCTGGCTGTTATCAAGGTGGATGCTGTGGCGCAGCTTCTCGCGTCCATGCCGGCGAGCATGAAAAGCTATGTGCCATTGTTTGTTGCCGCAGGTATCGCGACGCTTGCATCGATGAATATTATCTCCGCTCCCTCGGTATCCTTGGAGGGGAAGAACATTTGGCTTTTGCAGGTATTTCCTGTTACAGGCAAGCAGGTTCTTCATGCAAAATTGAAACTGCACATTTTCCTCGTGCTGCCGGTGACCGTCCTTTTGGCGGTTTGCGTCGCTGCGGTTGCGCAGCTGCAAGCGGTGGAATTGGTTGTGGTCGTTGCGATTTCTGCAATCTTTGTTGTGCTGAGCGCACTTGGCGGTTTGGCGTTGAATCTAAAGATGCCCAATCTCCATTGGAGCAATGAATCTGCGCCGGTCAAGCAGAGCCTTTGCAGCACGCTGGCGCTGTTCGGCGGTTGGGTTCTGGCAATTGTGTTGGGAGTTGCATATTATCTTCTGCACAAATGGGTTGCTCCGTTGGTATTTCTGGTCGGCACGGCGGTTTTGCTGACGGCCGCGTCTGTCGCCCTGCTGGGCTGGATCAATCATAAAGGAAGCAAAATTTTTGAAACCCTGTCGTAAAGACAGCGTAGAAAGGGAATCCGTATGAAAAAATTAAACACAATCGTATGGGGCATCGTCCTTGTGGCTGTTGGCATTCTGCTGGCGCTGAACGCCTTTGGCGTGACGGACTTTGAACTGTTCTTTGACGGCTGGTGGACGCTGTTTATCATTGTTCCTTGCGCAGTCGGATTGTTCTCCGGGGATGACGCGACCGGCAATTTGATCGGCCTGCTGATTGGCGTGTTTCTGCTGCTGAGCTGTCAGGATGTGCTTGACTTTGATATGCTGTGGAAGCTGGTTCTGCCCGCAATTATCATCATTGTCGGCGTGAAATTGATTT
>CAMDZY010000113.1 GCA_945910975.1 uncultured Clostridia bacterium
GCTCCATAAAATAATTCAGCAGCGCCCATTCCAACTGTGCGCCAAGGCCGCGGTAGATCCAGAAGCCGCTCCCGGCCAGTTTTGTGCCGCGCTCATAGTCGATCAGCCCCAAATCGGTGCAAAGGTCGACATGGTGCTTTGGCGGGAAGTCAAATTTGTGCGGTTCGCCGGTGTAGGACAACGGCTCGTTGTTTTCCTTGCCGCCGGGCTTCAGATCCGGGTCGGGCAGGTTGGGCAGCGAGAGCATCAAGGTGCGGTACTCCGCCTCCACATCGCTCAGGCGCTTGTCGTTTTCGGCGATTTCCGCCTTTAGCTCCGACATTTTTTTAAAAATCGGGGCAACGTCCTCCCCGGCCTTTTTCAGACGCGGGATGTCCTTGGAAACCTTGTTTTGCTCGGCTTTTTTGCTCTCTGTGGACAAAATCAACGCACGGCGGTCGGCATCCAGCTCCAAAATTCGGTCGACTTGCTTGTCACAGTCTACCTCTTTGGCGCGCAGACCGGCCTTGACGGCATCGGGATTTTCTTTGATTCGTTTGATATCCAGCATATTTGTGATACTCCTTATTTTCCTGGCTCTGCGGGCAATAGCTGGCAGAGCTGCTCGTATGCTTCGCGATTTTCATTGGATAAGCTATCGGAATACGGCGCCAATTCTTCCATTACGGCGGCAAACGTTTCCGCGTTGCCGGCGTTGTTGGCCTCCACCGCGTCATCGAAAAGCAGCGCCGCCAGCTTTTCGCGCAGTTCCCGGTTTTCGGTTTGCATATTTTCCAAGCGACCCTCCAGCGTCAGGCTGGTGTTGATGTTTTCCGTGGTCGCCTGCTTCAGGCTGCGGTTTTGTACAAACAGCGACACCAGAACCAGAACGAACGCAACAAAAAACATACTCGCTATGTATTCGACCATCGCGCGTTTGCGCTTTTCCGACAAAGCGGGTGCTGTCTTTTTTTTCGGCTCCAGGGTTTTTACCTGTTCATCAATTTTACTCATGTTCCACCTCTTAGACCTGTAGCAGCGCATCCAGCAGCTGCTGCAAATCGTCTTGCCCATAGAATTCTAATTCAAACCGTCCCTTATGCTTGCCGTTGACGATTTTTACGCCGCGACCAAGGTGCCGGGACAGCGATTTTTCACATTCGGCGATGTAATCCACCTGAACCTCTTCGGTTTTCGGCGGTTCCGCCGGTTTCTTTGCCATGCTGCGGCAAAGATTCTCTGCCTGACGCACGGAAAGCTGCAAATTCACGATCCGTTGTGCGGCCAAAAGCTGCTGCTTGGCCTCACGCAGCATCAAAATTGCTTTCGCGTGACCGGCGGACAGAGTCCCGTCAGCCAGCAATTCCTGCACCTCCGGCGCCAGCGACAGCAAGCGCAGCGCATTGGCAACGGCCGGGCGGGATTTTCCCACACGCTGTGCGGCTTGTTCCTGCGTCATGTGATAGTCGTTCAGCAGACTTTGGTAGCCCAGCGCTTCTTCGATCGGATTCAGATCCTGACGCTGCAAATTCTCGATCAGCGCCAGCTCCATTGCTTCCTTGTCGTCCACTTCCATCACAACGACCGGAACCTCATTCAGCCCGGCCAATCGTGCGGCGCGCCACCGGCGCTCACCGGCTATGATTTGGTAGTAGCCGTTTTCAATGGGGCGAACGGTCAGCGGTTGAATGATACCATGCTCGGCAATGGAATCCGCCAATGCCTGCAACGCTTCGGCGTCAAACGCTTTGCGCGGTTGCAGCGGATTGGGTTCCACGCGCTGCAGCGGCACACGAACCGTTCCCTGGGGCGCATCCGGCTGCGGATCGGCGGAATAATCCCCGAGCAGCGCGCCGAGTCCCCGGCCCAAGCCCTTTTGTGTGCTCATTTGCGTCCCTCTTTTCGTAAAATTTCATCCGCAAGCGACAAATACGCCTGCGCACCCCGGCTGCTGCGGTCATACGTGATCACCGGCAGTCCGTGGCTGGGCGCTTCGGCCAGACGTACGTTGCGCGGAATGACCGATGCATAGACCTTGCCCGGAAAATGACGCCGAACCTCTTCGGCGACCTGATTGGAAAAATTGGTTCTTCCGTCAAACATTGTCAATAAAACGCCAAAGATGGTGATTTCCGGATTGAGCCGCCGCTTGACACCGCGCATCGTCGCCATCAGGTCGGATAAGCCCTCCAGTGCAAAATATTCGCACTGCACGGGAATCAAAATGCTCTGCGCGGCGCACAGGCAGTTGAGCGTCAGCAGCTCCAACGATGGCGGGCAGTCGATCAATATGTAATCATATTGTTCGGAAAGTGGCGTCAGCAGCCGCTTGAGCTGATATTCGCGGCGCGGCATTCCAATCAACTCCACCGCTGCACCCGCCAAGCTCGACCCTGAGGGTAGCACATCACCAAACTCTGTGTGGCAAATGACGCCTTCTGCCGAAACATTGCCGAACAGTGCGTCATACACCGTGCTTTTCAGGTGCAGCTTGTCCAGACCCATGCCGCTGGTTGCGTTGGCCTGTGGGTCAAAGTCACACAACAGGATCCTCGCGCCGCAGGCTGAGAGCGCAGCAGCCAGGTTGATCGCCGTGGTCGTCTTCCCTACGCCGCCTTTTTGATTGACAATTGCAATGATTTTAGCCATGGACGCCTCCCATCGCGTGTAGTGATTTCGGTTACTGGTTGGTTTTCTCGCTTTCGCACTGCTATTATAGCATAATTGCAGTGCAAGGCACTGATTTTCAATTATTGCTGTAATAACCCAAACCTTTTTGCTCCGCAAAAAGTGCGCCGATGGCGCGAAGTGCGCTTTGCGCACCCATTTGTGGTTATTATAGCATATCTTAATTGAATTTCAACTGATTTTCCGAATTTTTTCGGTTTTCAAACAAATTTCCAAAACAGTGTTTCACGTGAAACAAAGAACGGCAGCGCAGCCGACCCATGTTTCACGTGAAACAAAATTAATATGTACGGATAACTGCCTTGACCTTGCCCAAAATGGTGGCATACGTGCCGTCGATCGGCTCAAAGTCGGGGTTTTCCGGCATCAGCCAGACCCGGCCGTTTTTGCGGCGATAACGCTTGACGGTTGCCTCATCGCCAAGCAAGGCTACCACAATTTCACCGTTCTCCGCAGTCTGCTGCGGACGGACGACCACCTTGTCGCCGTCCAAAATCCCAGCGCCGATCATCGATTCGCCGCGCACACGCAGGGCAAAGCAATCCGGCGCACCCTCCCATGGAAGATAGCCCTCCACGTTTTCAATCGCCAAAATCGGAAGCCCGGCTGTGACCACACCGAGGATCGGGATTTGATGCGGCGCAGATGGCAAGGAAATGGCACGTTTTTTGCTGCTTTCAATGGAAATTTCGCCGGAACGGTTCAACGCATCCAAATGATACTGCACAGATGCCGTGGATTTCAGCCCAACCGCGTGCATGATTTCCCGAATCGACGGCGCATAGCCGTGGTCGGCAAAAAAGTCGTTGAGAAATTCCAAAATTTCTTCCCGCTTTGTGCTGGTTCGACCCATCGCGCAAACCTCCCCTCTTGCTATGTCCAGTATAGCACATCTCAGGTCAAAATGCAAACGTTTGTTTATTTAATTATACCTTGTAAATCAAACGACGGAATATATTGTACGGTCGCGGCGGAAAAATCCTGCGTGAATCCGTCCGAAAGGCCGCACAGCGGCAGCCAACTTTCCACGGCGGCGTACTCCTCCTCCGTGACGCGACGGTCAAATGGCGGAATCTCGGCCGCTTTGCCGTAGGGCACATATTGGCTCATCAACGAAACCATCACCGTACCTGGCGCAAACGTTCGCCCGATCCATTCCAACACGTCCAACGAATTGCCGACCTGGCCGGGCAGCACCAAATGGCGAATCACAGTTCCGCGCTTGAGTAGCCCGTTTTCCACAACGCATGGCCCCGTCTGGCGCACCATCTCCCGGATGGCGGATGTCGCAACCGCAAAATAGTCCGGCGCGGCCGACAGCGTTCGCGCCAAATCGCAATCGGTATATTTGAGGTCAGGCAGATAGATGTCCACCAAGCCTTCCAGTGCCTGTAGGGTTTCCACACGTTCATAGCCGCCACAGTTGTAGACCACCGGAACTGGCAGCTTCGGCGTGAGGGCCGGAAGAATGGAGGGCAAGAAATGCGCCGGCGTGATTAAATTGATATTGTGTGCGCCTTCTGCGATCAGTTCCTGGAAAATTTCCCGCAGTCGTTGCGTCGACAGCTCTGCGCCAAAGCCGTCATTGGAAATCTCCTGATTCTGACAAAATGCGCAGCGCAGCGTGCATCCGGAAAAAAACACGGCGCCACTGCCACACGTACCGGAAATAACCGGCTCTTCCCAGTAGTGCAGCGCTGCCCGTGCCGCCCGAAGCGTTCCGGGCATTTTGCAAAACCCAAGTTCCCCTGCCGCACGGTTGACGCCGCATTGCCGCGGACAAAGGGTACAGTGTTCATATCCCACAAGCCTAGCCTCCTTTATTATATAGTATAATGTATCGCACCTGTAAAAGCAAGCGCTTTACTTTTTAAAAATCTGTGATACAATGAAAGAAAACATTGTTTCACGTGAAACACGTACAGGTGATGAATATGCTGCAAAAGAATCAAATCTACACCGCATCCGTGGACGGCTTCACCTCCGACGGGCTTGGCGTCTGCCATGTGGAGGGCTGCGCCGTGTTTGTCCCGAATGCCGTGCCGGACGAAGAATACCAAATCCGCATCGAACACGTCGGCAAGACCAGCGCCTACGGCAAAATTGAACGCATCGTGACCCGCTCCGCACACCGCGTCAATCGCCGCTGCCCCTATGCCAAGCAGTGCGGAGGCTGCACATTTTGGCACATGGATTACGAAACGGAGCTGAGCATCAAGCGCCAACGCGTCATCGACGCCTTGATGCGCATCGGCGGCATTGCACCCAGCGAAGTGCCGATTATTGGCGCAGACAGCACCGACGGCTACCGCAACAAGGTGCAGTTTCCGGTCAGAAGCGTCAAGGGCAAGCCGGTTGCCGGTTTTTTCAAGGAAAAGTCGCACGAAATCGTCCCGATCAATAACTGCCTGATTCAACCGGAGTGTGCCGACCTTGTACGGAAGACGGTGATGGAGTTTGTCGAAAAATTCTGCATCCAATGCTACGACGAAAGCACGCACACCGGTCTGCTCCGCCATATTTACGTCCGCTGCGGCGCGGTGAGCGGCCAGATTTTGGTGTGCCTTGTCATCAACGGCAAGAGGCTCCCCCACGCAAAAGCGCTGGTCGCGATGCTGCAAGCGCGCGTGGAAAACATCAAATCGATTGTGTTAAGCGTCAATACGAAACGTGGAAATACTATTTTAGGGGATGAAATTCTTCCCCTGCTGGGCGACGGCACGATCGAGGACGAATTGTGCGGCCTGCGTTTTCGCCTGTCGGCGCGTTCGTTCTATCAGGTCAACCATGCTCAGGCCGAGCGGCTGTATCAAATTGCCCTGCGGTATGCCGATCTTCGACCCGACGAAATTGCGCTGGATCTGTATTGCGGAACCGGCACAATCACACTGTGTCTGGCGCGCCAAGCCGGTAAAGTGATCGGCGTGGAGGTGATTCCGGCAGCGATTGCCGACGCCAAAGAAAATGCCCAACGCAACAACATCACAAACGCCGAATTTTTCTGTGCCGACGCCGGCCAAGCCGCACAGCAGCTTGCAGCCTCCGGCATCCGCCCCGACGTCATCGTTGTAGACCCCCCAAGAAAGGGCCTGTCCCCCGATGTCATCGCCGCCATCCAATCCATGTCCCCCACCCGCCTGGTCTACGTCTCCTGCGACCCCGCCACCCTCTCCCGCGACCTCCACCTCCTCTCCCCCACCTACACCTACCAAACCGCCACAGCCGTCGATATGTTCCCAAGGTGCAGCCATGTGGAGACGGTTGTCTTGCTTTCCAAGGGTGAGATCGACTCGAAAAAGATTCGGGTGG
>CAMDZY010000114.1 GCA_945910975.1 uncultured Clostridia bacterium
AGGGTATAGTTGATGTCGGTGTGCAAGGAAACCTGCTTTTGCGCGCCGACTGTACCGGCGGTATTTTTGGTTATCCACGTTTTCAGCGCGTACTTGCCGGTGCGGTGATCGTCGGTACTGAACGCGGCGTTGGTGTTGTCTGCGCCGGTGCCGGTCAGTGTCCATTTTTCGGGGCCTGTGTCCTCAAACCCGCCGTTTTTCACAAGACCCATCGCCGCCACACCAATGCTGGCAGACCGCAGGGTGCGGTTGTTTGTCTTGTCGGTGCTGCCGGTGGAGGTATAAACGGCGTTGGATGCGCCCAGCGTTCGGCCGATTGTGTCTGTGCTGGAAGCGCAGGCGGTTCTGCCGGCATAGTCAAAGGAATAGGTGGTGAGGATATCATCACTGTTATTTGGAACGCGGTCATTGCCGAAATCGCGGCAAACGGTCTGGTTGCCGGTTGCGTAAGTCATGTTAAAACCGGCGCCGCTGGAGGTCAGTGTATACTTGCCATTGCTGTCGATGGATCCGTAGCTTTCATAGCAGCTCTTCACACGCCGTTGACCGTCATATGCCATATGAATCGCATAATGCGCTTCTGCATCAACAACGCCGATTACGGGGTTGTCAAAGCGGCTCGTCGTGTTGTTATATGGCAGCAAAAAGCAAACCAGCAGCTTGTTATTGCGGTGAATCTTTTGCAGCTTGTAGCAGGCGTAGGTAAAGGAATAGATATTGCCTGCATAGTCGGTGACGGATTGGAGATAATTCGCCGTTTTCTCATAGGTTGTGTACTTGAATGTGGCAATGGGAATTTCCTGCCCGCCCTTGTTGATTTGCACGATCTGCCGGATTCGGTCACCGGTTACGTTCGGATAGCCGGTGGATTCTGTGGAGCCGTCGCTGTGGGTATAGTCGATGCGGATTCGGTTGCCGTTGTTATCGTCAATATACACCAGATGCGTATTGGCGAAGTAGGAAATGTTGCCCTTATCGTCGCTGAGTTGATAGTAATTGGTCGCTGATTGGTAGATTTTCAGACCGAGGCCGTCTTCATCATAATAATAGGACTTGCCGTCGTTAATCTTCTTATCCTTATCGGCGTCCTTGGCAAAAAAGTGAACCGTTCCATCGCCATCGGTGTATTTGAGATACGTCTGGGTATTGCTGCTTTCCAGATCGTTTTGCAGTTCCACTTTTTCGATTCGCTGCATCACGTTCAATCCCATACCGGAACCAAGATACATACCAAGACCTAACTTTTCCGCCACCTTGTAGTTGTCAACGTAGTTCTTGCTAAAATAAGAAGAATTATAAACCAAATTCAGCGTAAACGGGTTGACCGTGGACGCAAAGGATGCCAGCGGGGTAACGGTGGTCAGATTGCCGGTGTAGTCGGAAATGTGCACGGAACCGGCGTTGCCTGCTCCCATGGATTGATAGGTGTAGTAGGGTTCCAGACCGTTCATATTGCGGTAGGCAACGATGAATACGGGGCCGTTGTTCTTTCCGTAACCGGTAAAATATACACTACCGGCGTGAGTGCTGCTATACTGGGGACGATTGGCAATTTTGATACACGCTGCACGGGGGATAGAACTGTCTTCATACCAGGATTTTACCAGGCCTGTCAAGTCCCAAGACACATAGGTATGCGTTGTAGAAGCGTTAAGGGTGGTGTAGTCCAGCACAGTGCTGCTGACATTGGGACGGGAATTCCAATTTAGTCGCGTAATCCAGTTATAGTTGGTACTCCAGTCGGAAGGGCGTGTGTCAGTAACCGCATGCAGTTCTGTGCACAAGGATGGCGCCCCGGCGTTGCTGTACTCCTCCTGCGCCATATGTATCGTGGCGGAAACCACTTCGCAGTTTGCCGGAACACTGGGCAGCGCATCCCAGCCGATAAACACCTGGCACTCTTTCGCAATGGACATGCTGCTGTAGCCCAGGTAGACCGCTTGGTGCTGGCAGTGGTTGGTATTGGGGTCACCTTCAGTCACGTAGGTCACGCCGATACCCTGCGCTGTCCACGTCACCTTGTCAATCAATGTCGGGTCGATCGTGACAGGAAATGCGCGGTTGTCCGTCTTGATCCATTCCGGATCGGCCTCCACTGTGAGCAGGTAAGTACCGTCATCCAGTTCGGTCAGGGTATAGCTTACGGCATCGCTCATTTCTCCGGCATCATCGAACATATACGGTGCGGGAATCAGGTAGATTTCCTCGCCGCCTTCGTTTGCCAGACTGATACTGCCGTCTTCGTTCATAACAGGCGTTAGGCCGGTCAGATTCAGGACAAAGTTGTAGCTACTTTCCGCATCAGCGCTGTAGAGCACAATGCTTTCCTTGATATGGTTGGAATAGCTGGTATAGGTAAAGTCAACGTCCTTGTAAACCTCCGCATAAACCACGTCTGCCTGAATATTAGCGGGCATATACGCTTGTTCTGCTTCCTCCACGGCGGAGAATGTACTCATGTCACCAGGATTCACAACAACTGCCTGCACATCCTGATTGAAGGAAAACTGCGCAGTTTCTTCTGCCGGTTTCACAACTTCTTCCGGCAAAAGCGCCTCCGTTGGCGCTGTCGGCTCTGTTTCGGGTTCCGTACTTTCCGGCTCCACAGTTTCCGGTTCCGATTCTGTGGCTTCAGTCGGCAATGTTTCCGATTCTGTCGCCGCTTCGGATGGCTCCACCGGCTCTGCATCGGGCAGCCCTACCGCAGTTTCCAGCTCGGTCGCTTCTGTCGGCGGTGTTTCCGACTCTGTTGTCGCTTCGGATGGTTCCACTGGCTCCGTATCGGGCGATTCTACTGTGGTTTCCGGCTCAGTGGCTTCTGTCGGCAACGTTTCCGGCTCTGTCACTGTTTCGGATGGGTCTGTGGGATCTATAACAGGCAATTCCTCCGTGCTTTCCGATTCCGTCGGTTCAGGCGGAAGAATTTCGGTATCGGAGGGAGCCGGAGTAGTTTCCTCGTCCAAATCATTCTGTAAAGACAGACTGACCGCATAATCGCCGGTACCGGTTGTAAACAACTGACCTGATTCCAAATCTGCCGCGAATGCCTTATAAACATCGCCGTTTACAGAAACATACTGGCTGCTGCCGTTGCCATCAAAAGAGGCCACTGCCTGCAACGTGTTGTCAATATCCTGCCAGTTTTCCTCTTCGTCCAGATAATGGACAGGAAATTCATAAGTCACAGCCCGATAAGTGCCATCTTCCATGAGAAAATGCTTTTCACTCTCACCGCGCAGTTCCTCGACCTCACCTGCAATGGCTGGCGCTTCGTCTGTGTCTTTGACATTCTCTTCTGTTTGCGTCGCAGTTTCCGGCGGTTCCGCTTTCACAGCAAATGCGCTGAGGGGAAATATCTGCACTAAGAGCGCAAAAACCAGAACAACCGAAATACTTTTCTTGATATGCTTCCATACATTCATATTCTATTCTCCTTGTATGTAGACTGATTACTTTTGGCTCGGTCGCAATCAATATACGGCCGCTGGAAATGACTCCAGATAAAATAACAGCCTTATCTCGGCCTTTCGACTCGTATCACAAAGCGTTGGCCTGCCTGTTTTACCTCATTCCTCAAGACCGATTTTTCCCTGTTTAGGGCTTGACATTTCTTTGCGGGCTTTCACAATTGATTCGTCGAAATTGCTCTCACTTATATAGACACTCAAAAATGCAAAAATGATACAAAAAAATAGAAAAAAATGAAAAATTTTTTCTTCATCGAATTGTAAAATGAAATTGCGCATTTTAAAAAGATAATAAGACCATGCATCGAATTGATTTTACAAACGCACGATAACGAATTTGATGTTTGCACGGTATACTTGTCATGCCTTTTTGCAGAAAGAGTACATCCTCGCCGGATACACTCTTTCTTTTGGGATGCCACTTTACCGATAATACCACTAACTAAATGACATAACCCAACTTGGGGCGCATTTTATTCGTGTCGCAACAACGTCACTGGCTCAGTATGATTAAATAAGAGCATAATATCACCCATTTTGCACAGCTTAACACATCTATCCCGAAAAATACCGCAGATTTTGTCCCAAGTTGGGACGGAATAATTTGCTGTTCCTTGGCGGAAAAACTGCGAAGTTATTCCTGTATTGGATGCTTTGCGTTGTCAAGAAAAAATGTTTCGCTATTTACTTCAGGCCAGTCTTATTGCAAAATACAGAACTGATGATATAATTCAAAATTCTTCCATATTTCATCCTGTCTCGAAATCCGGTATACTTTTTTATAAGCACAGTGACCACAGTTGCTATCTTGCTGTGCTATATCAAATGGTGCTAAAAATCACCGATAGGAGACAGAAAAATGCAAAACATCGATACACATATTTGCAATTATCTTACCCATTGCAAGTATGAGAAGAATCTCAATCAAAAAACGTTGAAAGCCTATAAAATTGATTTGCAGCAATTTGCCAGCTTTGCCGAGACGGTAAACCATGCGTATTCCAAGGAAATTCTACAATCGTACATTATTCAGTTGCAAAGTAACTACAAAATCAAAAGTGTAAGGAGAAAAATTGCCAGCCTAAAAGCGTTTTTCAGCTACCTAGAATATGAGGAGATTTTGGAAGTGAACCCATTTTCAAAAATACGAATCAAACTACACGAACCATTTTTGCTTCCACGCACGATTCCACTTGCAGTTGTTGATGCATTGCTACGCTGCGCATATCGTCAAAAAACGGCAGATACAGCGGGGAGTGCAAAATACCGCTCTGACTTGCGTGATATTGCGATATTAGAGCTTCTGTTTGCCACTGGAATGCGTGTATCTGAACTGTGTTCGTTAAAACCAGAATTTGTCGACTTAACAGAGGGAACCGTCAAGATTTACGGGAAAGGATCTAAGGAGCGAATTATCCAGATTGGAAATCAGGATGTCCTTTCTGCGGTAAAAGCCTATTATAGTGCGTTCTCAAACAGTATTGACGCTACAGGCTGGTTCTTTGTGAATCGTCTTGGACATCAGTTGTCCGATCAATCAGTGCGTTTTATGATTAGAAAATACACCAATCTGGCTGGGATTGACTTACATATCACCCCACATATGTTCCGCCACGCCTTTGCCACCCTTCTGTTAGAGGAGGATGTGGATATCCGATATATCCAGCAACTCTTGGGGCATAGTTCCATTGTAACAACGCAAATTTATACCCATATTGCCTCTAAAAAGCAACGTGATATCCTGACAGCCAAACATCCTCGCAATAGAATCAATACCCGATAAAACAGCACGGTCGTTAGCTGGGAACCAGCAATAACGACCGTGCTGTTATGAATACAGGATAATATCTAATTATCGATTATTTTAAGATAGTTCTTTAGCGTATGTTGTAAAAATTAACAAAGGTGGGGGTAGTATCAAGCAGAAGGAAAATATGCAACATGGTATTCCATACTTCCCGAATGACAAGGCAGTTCAAAAATATCTGTTTCGTTATAATCGGCTTCTTCCTGCACAACGAAACAAAAGGCAGGCACTCCTTAAAAAATAATACCAAATATTGGCGCGCATTGTTCGATTTACGCTCCTTTTTCCTGCGACTATGGTTACAACATATACATTGGAGATAATTTTTTTGCTAATGCCGGCTGCGTAATGCTGGATGCATCTGAGATAAGAATTGGTAATAACGTCATGATTGGGCCGCACACTATAATTGCAGCAGCAAATCATCCCGTGAATTCTGATGTGCGAAATACCGGTCTGATATGCGGAAAACCAATCTTTATCTCAGATGATGTGTGGATTGGAGCAGGGTGTATTATTAATCCAGGTGTGAAAATTGGCGAAAAA
>CAMDZY010000115.1 GCA_945910975.1 uncultured Clostridia bacterium
ATTTTTTGTGACGTACACGCCGCCGCAAAAAATGATTGAATTTGATTCGCCGCTAAGGCGGCGAACTCTGCGAGGCTTTTCGACACTCTGAATTTATATTATGATAAAAATAACGATATCATGTTTTGCTTTTTTTGTCAAGAATCAACAATTTTTTTGTAGCAGCGCTTCCAAAGACGCGAAACGGCGCGGCGCAGCATAGACTGTGTCGGAGGGATGGAAATGTATGACGATTATTTCACCTTCCGCTCGCTGACGGCCGCGCAGCGTGCCGTGCAGTGCTTGGAGCGCGCGGGAATCCCGGTGCAGCTGGCGCGGACGCCCAAGCAGCTTGAGCGGATGGGATGCGGGTATTGCGTCCGCGTACAGACGTCGCAGGGACAGCTTGCACGCTGGGAGCTGGAACGCAATCAGGTGTTCTACAACAAAATTTACCACCGTTATGCCGATGGCAGCTGGGGAGAGGGCGCAGAATGATTTATTTTGACAGCAGCGCCACCACGTTCCAAAAGCCAAATACGGTATATGCCGCCGTTGCCGAGGCAATGCGCACAATGGCAAGCCCCGGCCGGGGCGGTTATCGGCAGGCTGCGGCGGCAGCGGATGCAGCATTCCGCTGCCGTCAGCTGGCGGCGTCGATGTTCGAGTGTGAAACGGAGCAGGTCGTGTTTACGTTCAACGCCACACACGGGCTGAACATCGCCATCAAGACCCTGGTTGCGCCGGGAGCGAGGGTGGTGGTGTCCGGCTTTGAGCACAACGCGGTGATGCGTCCGCTGCACAAGCTGCAAGCGCAGATCGTCACGGCGGGACGTCGGCTGTTCGACCCGGATGATACGCTTGCGGCCTTCCGCGATGCCGTTACGCCGGACACGGCGGCGGTTATTTGCACGCAGGTGTTGAATGTGTTCGGGTATCGGCTGCCCATCGAGCAAATTGCGGCGCTGTGCCGTCAGCGCAAGGTGCCGCTGGTGATCGATGCGGCGCAGGCGGCGGGCGTTGTACCGGTGTCGCTGAAAAAAACCGGCGCGGCATTCATCGCCATGCCGGGACACAAGGCGCTTTACGGGCCGCAGGGAACCGGGATCTTACTCTGCGGTCGGCTGCCGCAGACGCTGCTGGAAGGCGGCACCGGCAGCCAATCCGCCTTGCAGCAGATGCCGGATTGGCTGCCTGACCGCGTCGAAGCGGGGACGGCCAATGTGCCGGGCATCTGCGGCCTGCTGGCGGGGATGGAATATGTGCTTGCACGCGGCATGGCACAGATCGCCGCACACGAGGCGCAGCTGTCGCGGCGCTTACAGCGGCAGCTGGCGCAAATTCGGGACATTCGCGTGTTTCAAGGCGCGGCGCAGACCGGCGTGACGTCCTTTCAGACCAAAACGATGGACTGCGAGGAGGTAGCGCAGGCGCTGGCGCAGCGGGATATCGCTGTGCGCGCCGGTCTGCACTGCGCGCCGCTTGCCCACGAGAGCGCCGGCACCTTACAGACAGGTACGGTGCGCGTTAGCTTCTCGTGCTTTAACACGGAGGCCGAGGTCGACCGCTTTGTGACCGCTTTGTCACAAATTTTACACGGATAATTTACAATTTTCCGCAGATTCAGCCTTGCTATTGGGGCGGAATTAGGCTATAATAGTTAAAATAGGATGAGTAGGAGTAGCTTCAGGGCTGCCGCTCGCCGCAAAAATATTCTGCCGGGAATGTAAGGTGAAGTGTGGATGGAGGAAATGTTCCGGTCAATTCAAGATTTTTTTTCGCTGCTGCCCACCTTGCGGGTAGTGGATGTTCTGGATATTCTACTGGTCGCGTTTTTGATTTATAAGGGGATCTCCCTGATTCGCTCCACCAACGCCGCCAGAATTGTCGGCTTGATCGTTGCGTTCTTGCTGTTCATGTGGCTGACCAATATTTTGCAGATGCGCACCATCGGCTGGATCATGCGGCAGATCTTGGAGCTGGGATTGATCGCCCTGGTGATCATCTTCCAACCGGAGCTGCGCCGCGGTATGGAGCGGATCGGCGGGAAAACCGTTCATACGTTCCGCGACACCCGCTCGCCGCTGAGTGAAATGGAGCTGGCGATCTCACAGACGGTGAATGCCTGCGAGATCATGTCGGAGGGAAAGGTCGGCGCGCTGATCGTGTTTGAGCGCAGCGTTTCTCTGGAAGAATACGAAAAAAGCGGAACGCAGGTGGAAGCCAAGCTGAGCAGCGAGCTGCTACGCAATATTTTCTTCCCCAAGGCCGCTTTACATGACGGCGCGGTGATCGTGCGTGACGGCCGCATCGCCGCAGCCGGCTGTGTGCTGCCGCTGACCGCAAACCGCAATCTAAGCAGCGATCTGGGGACTCGCCACCGTGCCGGCGTTGGCATGAGCGAGGTGTCTGATGCCGTGGTGGTCATCGTGTCGGAGGAAACCGGAACGATTTCCGTCGCCATTGGCGGAATGCTCAAGCGCCACCTTGCGCCGCAGACCCTTGAAAAGCTGCTTCGGATGGAATTGATTCCCGACCAGGACGGCCGGAAAACGGTTCGCCAGTGGATCGAGCAGCATCTGAAGCGAAAGGAAAAGTAATATGAAGCAGCATAAAATTATTAGTGCAGTCATCGCGCTCGTCATTGCTGCCGGACTTTGGGCTTATACCGTGGTGTATGTCAGCCCGGAAACAACCGTGTCGATCAACGGGATCCCCGTCCAGTTCCGGATGGAGGACATTCTGCTGACCAGAGGCTTGATTATCACCAAGGGCAAGGAACAAAGCGTCGGCTTGACCGTGAGCGGCAAACGCTCCGACCTGTTAAAACTCGATTCCGGAAACGTAAAAATCAGCGCCGACCTGAGCAATATCACCGAGCCGGGTACTTGGGACGTTTCCTATACCATTTCCTACCCGGATACGGTGGCAAACGGCGATGTCGTGGTGGAATCGCGCTCGTCGGACACCGTGCGTCTGGAGGTCACGCTGGCGGCGGTAAAGACGCTCAAGCCCACCTTGAACATTACCGGCGAACCGGCGGCGGGCTATCTGCTGGACAAAAAGAACGTGCTTTGCGATGTGGAGTCCATCACGATCACCGGCCCCAGCTATGAGGTCGAGCCGATCGCAAAGATGCAGGTCGATGTGGACGTGTCCGACATGGACCGCGCGGAAAGCCGCACCTATTCTTACACACTGCTCGATGCAGAGGACAACGCGATCACCTTGTCCGATTTGAGTACCATCGATTTGACCCGCGATGTCGACAGTACGGGCAGCGGCGATGAAGTGGTGGTTACGCTGCCGGTTTTGCAGTATAAGAGCGTTACGCTGGTGCCTGTTTTTGAAAACACGCCCAAGGGGGTTGAGGTCGCCAATGCAAAGCTAACGCCGCGCACCATCCTGATCACCGGCGACAGCAAGGCCTTGGCCGCGCTCTCGTCCAAGATGGAGATCTCGGTGGATCTGTCCGCCGTGAATGCCCAGCAGGCCACTTGGGAGGTCATGGCGGTGATCGGCGGTCTGGACAGCGGCCTTGTGGTCTATTCCAACGACGATGAAAATTTTGACGGCATCACCGTGGTAGCGACCGTCATTGTGCGCGCTACCCCTGAGCCGGAGCCAAAGCCGGAAACACCGGGCGCGACAAGTCCGGTCAACGCAAACGCAGGAACCGGGTCTACGGACGGCACGGAAACGCCCGAATGATATGACACAGGTAATGACAGTCCAGGGAATTGTGGACACGGAACGCGCGATCGTCGGCATGGAGCGCAGCAGCGCCTGCGCCGGGGATTGCAGCCAATGCGGCGGCTGCGGCTCTGTGGGGCAGAAAATGACGGCGGTGGCCTATAACCGCGTCGGCGCAGCGGTCGGCGATGTGGTGACGGTACAATCCAGCAGTACGGCGGTGCTGCTTGCTGCGGCGCTGGTGTATTTGGTTCCGCTGCTGCTGTTCTTTGCGGGCTACGGCGTGGGAACGCTCCTGCCGCTGCACCCGGTGTTGTGGGGCGGCGTTGGATTTGCGGCCGGCATCGGCCTGACGTTTTGGTATCACCGGCGCGTACGGCGGCGAGGGAAAATTCTGTATGAGATCTGCGCCATTGTGCGCCACGGAGCATGAGCGATGTTTGGCTATGTAATTCCGTATGATAAAACCCTGCCGGAAACGGCAAAAAACGAGTATAAAGCGGACTATTGCGGCCTTTGCCGGTGCCTTGGCAAGCGCTATGGCTTTCTGGCACGGTTCTTGGTCAACTATGACATGACGTTTCTCTATGCGCTGCTTTCCGCAGCGGAACCGTTGCAGCCACAAAAGCCCTGCTTTTGCCCCGCCAATCCCTTTTGTAAAAAGCAATGCCGCCGGACGGACAAAAATATGGAGTTTGCAGCAGATGTCTGCGTCTGCGTGTCGGTTTGGAAGCTGCGGGATACCGTTCTGGACGCCCATGGCTGGAAACGGCTGGGCGCAAGGCTGGCTTTGCTGCTGCTGGGGCGCAAGGGACGCCGTGCCGAGCGGCGTCTACCGGAATTTTCCCGGCTTATCGCCGCGCAGATGGACAAGCTCCACGCGCTGGAGCAGGCAAATTGTCCCAGCATCGACCGCACGGCCGATACCTTTGCAACGCTGCTACAGGGCTGCGCGCAGGGAGCAACGCACGAACGCACACAGCGCATTTTGTCCCAGCTGCTCTATCATACGGGACGCTACCTTTATTTAATTGACGCCTTGGACGATTTGTCCGACGACGTCCGGGAACATAATTATAATCCCCTGCAATTTCGCTATTGTCTGGCGGAAGGGCAGCTGCGCGAAGCGGACAAGACGGAATTTTTGGAATCGGTCGATTGCTCGATCGGCATGGCAGCCGCAGCGCTGGAGCTGCTGGACTGCCAAAGCCACCGGGCATTGTTGGAAAACATTATATATTATGGAATGCCCTCTGTGATGAAAGGCGTTGCAGCAGGCGTGTTCCGCAAAGGAAAAAACAGGAGTAACAAATGAAAGACCCCTATGAAGTTCTGGGCGTTTCGCCCGACGCATCCGATGAAGAGGTGAAAAAGGCGTACCGCGATCTGGCACGCAAATATCACCCGGATAACTATGTCAACAATCCTCTTGCCGATTTGGCGCAGGAGAAGATGAAGGACATTAACGAGGCCTACAATACCATCACCAAGCAGCGCAGCGGGGGCGGTACATCCGGCTCACAGAGCTATTCCGGCAGCTACAGCACATCCTCTGCCGACCCGCAGTTTGCCAAGGTTCGCCGTGCCATCAACGAAGGCAGGCTGGACGAGGCCGAGGGAATGCTCAACGCCACGGCGAATCACAACGCCGAGTGGTACTTTTTGCGCGGCGCCGTGGCCTATCGGCGCGGCTGGGTGGATGAAGCACGGCAGAATTTCCGCATCGCCTGCCAGATGGAGCCGGGCAACGCCGAGTACCGGCAGGCCTTGGCGCAGGTCGGAAACGGCGGATTCCCCTATCGGCAGAGCGGAAATTTTGACGAAGCGGATATGTGCGACTGCTGTAGCAGCCTGCTGTGTCTGAACTGCCTGTGCAACGGATGCAGATAGATTCTGTCGAAAAACTTCGTTTTTCGACAGAGTTCTTCCTCGCGGAAGAACATTGCCGGACGCTGCAGCGCACTCGCCAAGCGCCTGCGGCACCTGACTCGCACGTTTGCGTCCTGTAAGGTATTTTTTGTGACGCGCATGTCGCCGCAAAA
>CAMDZY010000116.1 GCA_945910975.1 uncultured Clostridia bacterium
AAAAATGATTGAATTTGATTCGCCGCTATAGCGGCGAACTCTGCGAGGCTTTTTTCGACACGCTATGTCGCAGCAGACATTTTGTTTGCTGCGACTTTTTTTATCAAAAATTGCAGAAATTGTCATAGATAATCGATTGCAAGTCGGAGAAACTACAACTGAGGAAATCAAGTACATTGATTCTCTCGAAAATAAAAAGGAGATGGATTCACATGAAGAGCAACAACAACATTAACGTTCCCGAAGCAAAGGCAGCAATGGAGCAGTTCAAAATGGAAGCAGCTTCCGAAGTCGGCGTCAACCTGAAGGAAGGCTATAACGGCGACATCACCGCCCGCGAGGCCGGCTCTGTTGGCGGCCAGATGGTAAAAAAGATGGTCGAAGCATATGAGCGCGGCCTGAAGTAAGCAAATAGATTCCCACTGGCTTGCCACGGTTTTTCTGTGGCAAGCCGCTTTTTTTATTGTAACCTGTTGAAAACTGTGATACAATACAAGAAAAATATGGGGTGATTTTGTGAAAAAACAGACAAAAATAGCAGGAATTGCCGCAGGCGTTGCAATCGTTGGCGCGGCTACGGCGGTGGGCGCCGCTGCGGAGCTGGTATTTCAAGCCGGTTTAAAGCGCACGACGCCGAAGTTGGTGCATAAAACCAAGAATGACGATCCGCTCAACCAAAAGCGCGACCAGGCGCGGAAACAGTTGGAGCAAATGCCGCATGAGCAGGTCTACGTCACAAGTCGGGATGGGCTGAGATTGAACGGACACTGGTTTGCCGTGGAGGGTGCAAAACGCACGGTCGTGCTTGTGCATGGATGGCGCAGCACATGGGCGCGCGATTTTGGAATGCACGCGCCGTTTTTGCTGGCGGCCGGGTGCAATTTGCTGCTGATCGAACAGCGCAGCCACGGTACCAGCGAGGGGAAATATATCGGCTTCGGCGTGCTGGAACGCTATGACTGCCTGCGCTGGCTCGATTTTTTGCGCATTAAAACCGGAAATACGCTGCCGGTATACCTGTTTGGTGTGTCGATGGGTGCGGCAACCGTGCTGATGACTACGGGCTTCCACCTGCCGCCGTGCGTGAAGGGCGTGATTGCCGACTGCGGCTTTACTTCCCCGGAGGAAATTTTGACCCATGTGATGCGGCAGCAATATCCCAAATATCCCAGACGCTTCAACCGCCTGATCGATGCCAAGGCGCTCCGCCGCGCAGGGTACGGTGCGGCCGATTATTCCACACTGGATGCCATGGCGGTCAACCGCATCCCGGTACTGTTTATCCACGGCGCAAAGGATAACTTTGTTCCGCTTTCCATGACTGTGCGGAATTATGAGGCGTGCAAAGCACCAAAATCGATTCTGGTTGTGGATGACGCACCTCATGCAAAGAGTTACTTGGTTGCGCCGGAGTTGTATGAACAGACAGTGAAGGCATTCTTCCACCGCTGCGAAGAAGCGGGAAAAACCAAGGAATAATTTCACTTTACAGTGCATTGCCATCCAAATCGTAAGACATTTCAACCACTGGTTGTGCCGGTTTCGCCGGACGGTTGAGCAAGTTCAACCGATAAGCAGTGGAAAATTGCTCCGTTCCAAGATAAAATGAGATCATCCAAAGAAAAGGAGCGAACAATTATGAATACACTTGGCTTTCATATCGCACAAAAACGGAAAGAACGCAAGTTCACGCAGGAGGAACTGGCGGCGCAGCTGGACGTGTCGGCGCAGGCCGTGTCCAAATGGGAGAACGACATCTCCTGCCCGGATATTTCTCTGCTGCCAAAGCTGGCGCAGCTGCTGGGATGCAGCGTAGATGAATTGCTGACCGGGAACACGGTGATGCTGCTGCCGGAAAATCAGCGTAAACCGCTGGAGCAACTGACGCTTCGGGTCCTTGTCTACAGCGCAGAGGGCGACAAGGTGCGGGTGAATCTACCCATGCCGCTGGTGAAGCTGGGAGTGGAAATGGGCATTGATATGGCGGCAAATATGAAGGGCAGCAACAGTATGGAAATGCTGCGCGGGATCGATTTTTCGCAGGTGATTGAAATGGTGGAGCAGGGCATGATCGGCAAAATTGTGGAGGTTGAGAGCGCGGATGGCGATATTGTGGAGATCATTGTCGAATGAAAATTCACGTGAAAGCCGATGGCATAACGCTCTGCATCCCGTTTCCCACCAGGCTCCTGTGTAACAGTCTGGCGATTCGGATCGCCAATCGCCATGCCGACATTTCAATCCCACCCAGAGCGGGAAGAGCGATCTACCGCGAGATTCGCCGCCTGAAATGCCAAAACCCCGACTGGAATTTGGTGGAGCTGCAAGCCGCCGGCGGGGAAACGGTGTGGATACGTCTTTAAATCTGGTACAAAACTCCTGCGATGCACCGCAGGAGTTTTGTGCCGGATCAAATATGTAGGAGGAAACAATTATGGATATTTTGTCGGTTCGGGAGCATCCGGACATGGCGTTGGAATTTATTCGGTATTTTCAGGCGCATTGGGCATCGCCGGAGAGTATGGCGGTGTATGACGACTGCATTCGCAACTGCCTGACGACACAAAGTCCACTGCCCCAGTGGTATTTATTGTGGGACGGTGGGAAGCCCATAGGCTGCGCCGGACTGATCACAAACGATTTTATCAGCCGAATGGATTTGTACCCTTGGTTGTGCGCGTTGTTTGTGGAACCGGAATACCGCGGTCGCGCCCTTGGCGCACAATTGATTGCGCGGGGCATGGAGGATGCACGAAAGGCGGGATTTGGGAAGCTGTATCTTTGCACCGACCATATTGGATATTATGAGCATTACGGTTTTTCCTATCTCGGCACAGGCTACCACCCTTGGGGAGAAAGCTCACGGATTTATGCCGCCACGCTGTAAACGGGAATATGTACTAATTTTTGAAGGCAAAAATAGTGCAAATTATAGAAATTATACAATATGGTTGACTGTGGACTTCTTTTGCCGTAAAATAATACCTATCTTGTGGCATAAGAAGGAGGAGCTGTGATGAGAAAATCGAAACAGCAACCGCAAGCCAGTGTTGATAATGTCTATCGTCTGGATGGACGCGTTCCTGTTTCAAAGGCAATTCCCTTTGGCTTGCAGCACGTGCTGGCTATGTTTGTGTCCAATGTTGCGCCGATCCTGATGGTAACAGGCGTTGCAACATACAATGGACAGGCGTTTTCTACGGCTGATATTGCGCGCCTGATTCAAAACGCAATGCTCATTGCCGGTATTGGCACTTTAATTCAATTGTACCCCATCTGGCGCGTGGGCGCAAAGCTGCCTGTCGTCATGGGCGTCAGCTTCACCTTTGTTTCCGTGATGATGGTTGTCGCAGCGCGCGATTACGGGCAAATGATCGGCGCAATTATTGTCGGCGGCTGCGTCGAGGGTGTCCTCGGGCTGACCGCAAAATATTGGCGCAGATTTGTGGCGCCCATTGTTTCGGCTTGCGTAGTCACGACGATTGGCTTCTCGCTGCTCAACGTTGGCATCAACTCCTTTGCCGGCGGTACAGGCGCGGCCGATTTTGGTAGTTGGAAAAATCTCCTGGTGGCAACGGTTACGCTGCTTTCCTGCTTGCTGTTCCAGTCCTTTGCAAAGGGTGTTTGGAAGCAAATGTACGTACTGTTTGGCCTGATTGTCGGCTATATCGTGGCGATCCCGCTCGGCTTGGTGAATTTCAAGGAAATCGGAGAAACCATCGACAAGGTCGGTATCGTTTCGCTGCCAATGCTGTTCCACTATACGCCGAAGTTTGAAATCAGTGCAATTGTTTCCGTCGTGATCGTGTTCTTGGTGTCCGCTGCGGAAACCATCGGCGATACTACGGCGGTATGTACAGGCGGACTGGGGCGCGATATTACCGAGCGCGAGGTAACAGGCTCTTTGGCCTGTGACGGCTTTATGTCGGCAATCTCCGGCGGCGTATTTGGCTGTACGCCAATCACTTCCTTCAGCCAGAACGTCGGCTTGGTAGCGATGACCAAGGTTGTCAACCGCTTTACCATTATGTTTGGCGCACTGGCCTTGATTTTGGCAGGCTTGTTCCCGCCAATCGGCGCATTTTTCTCCACCATGCCGCAGTGCGTGCTGGGTGGCTGCACGATTGTGATGTTCGGTTCAATTGTCATTTCCGGCGTTACCATGCTGGCCAAGTGCGATATGAGCGACCAGCGCAATCTGCTGATTGCGGCGGCATCGCTGGCCATTGGCATTGGCGTGACACAGGTTGACGGATTCTTCGCACATATGCCGCAGATTGTCAGCGACATTTTCGCAAAGAACGCTGTGGCGGGCGTGTTTGTAATTTCCATGTTCTTGTCGCTGCTTCTGCCGAAAAAGGTGAATGTGAAGCATATTGATGCAATCACACCGGATGAGCTGGAAGTCAAGACCGAAGAAGACACAAAGGTCTAATGAAATCAATACCGTTCGGGCGGGGCGAAGCTCCGCCCGAATAGATTCGTTTGACAAAGCAGGGGAGAGCGCATATTTTCCCTGTAAAATCAGACAAAAATACCGACTTTTTTTGAAAAAACAGTTGACCTGCGCCCCTTTTCGTGGTAGAATAATTCTACCTGTGAAAAAGGCGCTTATTTTTGTGCGCATTTTTTCAGCTTCGGAGAATCCCACGGTAGTTTCGGGATTCGCTAAATTTTCAATAGCCGAAGTGTTGCAGGGAGGCAAAGATTTAAGGAGGTGCCGATAATGCGCGTTAAAGTCACTTTGAGATGCTCTGAGTGCAAACAGAGAAACTACAATACCATGAAAAACAAGAAAAATGACCCGGATCGTCTGGAAATGAAGAAGTACTGCAGATTTTGCAGAAAGCACACACTTCATACCGAGACTAAGTAATTGAGAGGGTGAACAAAATGGCAGAAGCTGAAAAAAAGGGTAAGTTCGCTCGTCTTAAGAAATGGTTCCGCGAGATGAAGAGCGAGCTGAAAAAAGTCGTTTGGCCCAGCGGCAAGCAGGTTCTCAACAACTCTTTGGTAGTCGTTGCCTGCGTCGTGATCGTTGGCCTGATCGTCGGACTGCTTGACTTTGGCGCAGGCGAATTGCTGAGCCTGTTCCTGAAGCTGTTCTAATCGGGTAGCGTCATGGCAGAAATCGCAAAATGGTATGTCGTGCATACCTATTCCGGGTATGAAAATACGGTTAAGGCAACCATTGAAAAAAACATCGAAACCAGACATCTGGAGGATTTAATCCATGAGGTGTCGATCCCCCTGGAAACCGTCACGGAAATGACCGACAACGGGCCGAAGACCTACGACCGTAAGGTTTTCCCCGGCTATGTTCTTGTCAAAATGATTATGACTGACGAGGCATGGTATATCATCAAAAATGTCCGCGGCGTCACAGGCTTTGTCGGCTCCGGCACAAAGCCTACCCCTCTGACGGACGAAGAAGTCCGGCAGTTGGGCATGGAAAAGCATGAGCTGGTCATCAGCTACGCCGTTGGCGATGAGGTTATGATCACCGATGGCCCATTGACCTCTTTTGTCGGCACAGTGGAAATGCTGGATGTCGAAAAAAACAAGGTTCGCGTCGTTGTTTCCATGTTCGGACGCGAAACACCGGTCGAGTTGGAGCTTGACCAGGTGGAAGCTGTTTCCCAATAAACGCATCAGACTGCATTCGTGTGCAGCCGGAACGTGGGAGGGGCGCTTGCCCCGCCAAAGGTACGCA
>CAMDZY010000117.1 GCA_945910975.1 uncultured Clostridia bacterium
CGCTCCTGCTTGGAAATGGAAGGCGTACACAGCAGCTTCATGTAATCCGGCGTTGTCTGAAAGACTGTCGCCAAAACGCGCAGCTGCTGCAAAATTTCATCGGCAAGCTGTTCATCTCTGGCAAGCTCATACAAAGCGCCGCCGTAGGCCGTTGCAGTCTTCGTCATTTGCTTTCACCCATTTCCTGAATGAATTGCTCGATCAGCGCCTGTTGATCCTTGGCATTGATTTCCTTTTTCACAACTTTTTCCGCGATATCCACCGCAATGGTAGAAATATCGTTTTTCACCTCGTTGAGCGCCTTGCGGCGTTCGCGTGCGATGTCGGCGTTTGCCTTTGCGCGAAGCTGATCGGCATCCTGCCGCGCCTGACGAACGATTTGTTCGCCGCGCTGCTGGGCATCGACCGTTGCGCTTTGGATGATTCCCGCTGCCTCGGTCTTTGCATTAGAAAGGCGCGACTGATAATCGCTGCGCAGTGCTTCGGCCTCGGCTTTTGCGGTATCGGCAGCCTGATAGGTGTCGTCAATTTCCTTTTGGCGGTCATCGATCATTTTTTTCACGGGCTTAAAGAGGAACTTCTTCAAAATCAAAAATGTGATGACCAGATTTATAAGCGTGAACAGTGCCGTCCAGGGATTCAGGCCAATAAAACTTTCAAACCCCTTCATGCAATATCACTCCTTTCAAAATGTGCCGGAAGGCAGTGATTACTTCACGACGAACAGAAGCAAAATTGCGATAACCAGAGAGTAAATACCGGTGGTTTCTGCAACGCCGCAACCGATCAGCATATTCAAACGAAGCTGGCTGATGGATTCCGGCTGACGTGCCATACCCTCAAGCGCCTTACCGACGGCGTTACCTTCACCGATAGCCGGGCCAATTGCACCGATACCCATGCACAAACCGGCGCCCAGTGCGCAAGCTGCTCTAATAATTGCCTGTTCCATAATAAAATCCTCCTGAAGTGTGATTTTTTAAATTACAAATTTATATTTTTTCCGATTTCTTCTTCCGCTGCTTGCATTCCTCCGGAGGCGGGCAGCCATTGGAGATATAAATCATCGACAGCAAAGAGAAAACAAAGGCTTGAATCAAGCCGGAAAAAACGTCAAAGTACAAGGACAGTATGGCGGGAAGTCCGACCTGCAAGATCGGCACATTGCCCAAAACGCCAAGCTCCTGCAAGATGGCCACCACGCCAATCGCGATGAACGCGATGCTCAGAATCTTGTGCTTTTTTGCCTTGCGCACCAGCAGGAAAATGCCGAGCGCAATCATAATTGCAGCCACCACATAGCCGCTCGAGCAAATCAGCCGCAACACGAAGGTAGAAGCGCCGGCCAGCGCCCAATAGACCATGGTGGTGATGACGCTGCCGCCAATGACATTGCCAAAATGACGGAACGCCAACGAAACCGGCTGTGCGATTTCCGAGATAATGTTCATCGGTGTCATAACGGCAATCGGTTCCGTAAAACCCTTCAGCCATGCCTTTAGGCCAAGATTCTTAATACTGTTATACCACACAAGTATGCTGGTCATAATCGCCCATGTGGCAGTAGTGCTCAAATCTGCTGTAGTCGAGCGGAAAATGCCGGTCATGCCGATCAAAGAGCCGCCCAGCGAGGAGAGAAACAGCGCCGCAATATAGGGCGTCCAGCCGGCATTGTGCGACCCCATGGCATCGCTGACCAAATCATAGATCATGCCAACGCCCTTTTCGGTGATAACCTGCATCTTGCAGGGTCGCTTTTTCAGGTTGCGACCCAAAAGAACCCCGGCCACACACAGCAGAACCATCACCACAAAGGACGCAACCGCCGTCTGCGTAATGGGAATCCCGCCGAATAGGGGAATGGTGAAATAAATGCCGGGACCTGTTACATTCATACCTTTGAATCACCTGACCTTCTGAAAAATTCTCCGATTGTAATAATGGGGCGGACAAAGAGCAGTGGCAGCAGCAACGCAATCAGATTGAAATAATCGCTGATTGCGGCGACCACCAGCAACGCAATCAGCAGCACATATCGCCCGGCCATAGAAAGCTGCAATGTGCGCTGCGCACCGGAAACATCCTGCTGTGCCGCCTTCTTGGATGCGGCTGTCACGCCAACGGCCATCAAAAAGTAATTTCCTGCCGCCAGCAAACCGCCCAGCAAACCGCCCAACAAAGCGCGAACATCAAAATGCCCGACCAGTGCAAACACGCCCAGCATAATGCCCACGCAAATTACCTCACCCACGGCCACCAGGATCACTTCGCGAATCATATCCCTGTTGTCGTTCATAGAAAGAAACCTCCGTCAGTCGTGGTCGTTAAAGCTACTGGGCGGGGGCTCCTGCTCGTCCTGGTCATCGAGATGGTGCATCGCGCGCAGAGAGCTTCGCAATGCGCCGGCTGTACCGAAAATCCCCAAAACAACGCCTACCCATATGACCCACGTACCCCAGCCGAATCGGTTATGCAACCAAACCGCCAGCAGCACAAACACCACAATCGGCGTTACCACAGACAAGCCCAGCTGCGTCACCCAGACAAGACTGCGCAGTACCTTCATCATGGACTGCATAATGACCTCCGCAATTTGTTGTCAACAATTACCAACATTATATTCCCTCCCGGTAAAAAAAGCAAGCAGAACTTTTGGCCATTTTTATGATTATGCCCATTTTTCAGACACGAAACGGTGAATGCCAAAAATTCGTAGACATTGCCAGCTATTTGTGATATAATAATCTACAATTGTTTTGCTTCATGACATAACCATGAAATATAAAATAGGAGGATTCAATTTATGGCACAGGTTTTGGCCGGATTGCAGCCGGCAAAGGTATTTGAATATTTTGAAAAGATTTGCGCGATTCCGCACGGTTCCCGCGACACAAAGAAAATCAGCGATTTCTGTGTGCAGTTTGCCGAGCAGCGGGGTCTGCCTGTCCGGCAGGATGCGCACAATAACGTGATTATTTGGAAAAACGCAACGGCAGGGTATGAAACCCATCCGACTGTGATTCTTCAGGGACATTTGGATATGGTCTGTGAAAAAGAGCCGGATTGCGATATTGATTTTACCACCGATGGCCTGCGGCTTCGCGTGGACGGAGATACGATTTCGGCGGACGGCACAACGCTTGGCGGCGACGACGGCATTGCCGTGGCCTATGCGCTGGCGCTGCTGGATTCCGACACGATCCCGCACCCGCCGCTGGAGGTCGTGCTGACGGTCGATGAAGAAATCGGTATGCTGGGCGCAACAGACATTGATTTGTCCATGTTAAAAGGCAGAATTTTACTCAACGTCGACTCCGAGGACGAGGGAATTTTGACCGTCAGCTGCGCCGGCGGTGCAACCTCTACCGTAACGCTGCCGATTCGCCGTGAAAAGGCTTCCGGCAAGCTGTTGACCGTCTGTGTTGACGGTTTACAGGGCGGTCATTCCGGCGTGGAGATCCATAAGGGACGCTGCAATGCCAATAAGCTCTTGGGCGAGTTGTTGGAAAAAATGCAGCCGTTGCAGCTGGTGTCCATCGACGGTGGACAGAAAGACAATGCCATTCCCCGCAGCGCAGTTGCACGGTTCTTCGCGCAGGACGCAGCAAATTTTGACGCGGCAAAGCAGGATATTCTGAACAAATACCGCGCAACGGAGCCGAATCTGCAAATCACAATGCAGGAAAAAACCGCAGACGCAGATGCCATTGTGCAAAGCAAAGCGGTCGTCGCTTTGCTGAACAAGCTGCCCAACGGCGTACAGGCAATGAGTCAGGAAATCAAGGGTCTGGTGCAGACCTCTTTGAATCTGGGCATTTTGAAAACGTGTGACGATTGCGTCAGTATGACGTTCTCCGTCCGCAGCTCGGTCAACACGGAAAAAGCAGATTTGATTCAAGCCTTAAAGGACACGGGTGCGGAGTTCGGCGCAGACTATTCACAGATGGGTGAATATCCCGCATGGGAATATTGCCACGATTCCAAGCTGCGTCCGTTGATGGTCGCCACATTCCAAGAATTGTACGGCAAAGAGCCTGTCGTAGAAGCCATCCATGCCGGTCTGGAATGTGGCATCCTTGCCGACAAGCTGCCCGGACTGGACGCTGTGTCCTTCGGACCGGATATGACAGACATTCACACAACGCGTGAGCAGTTGTCGGTGTCCTCCGTGCGCCGCACATGGGATTACCTGTGTGCCGTTTTGGCAAGAATTTAACGCCGCCTCACCTCATATGAATAGATGGGGTGAGTATCATGGAGTATTTGAAGAAAAATTATTTTTCCATCTTTATCATCTGCGCGGCGTGCATCGGCTTTGCGCTCTGGCTGTCGGATACTGTCAGCGCACAACCGGTTGCGGCCGTACAGACTGCGCCGGATCAGGTCATCATAATTGATGCCGGACACGGTGGAGAGGACGGCGGCGCGGTGTCCTGCACCGGCGTCAACGAAAGCCAAATCAATCTGGAAATTGCCCTGCGTGTGGATGATTTTTGTCACCTGCTGGGCTACTCCACCATCATGCTGCGCACAGATGATATTTCTTTGCACGATGACACCGCCCGGACAATTTCCGAGAAAAAGGTGTCGGATTTGAAAAACAGGGTCAAGCTGGTCAATCAGGTGGGTAACGGCATTTTGGTCAGTATTCATCAAAACCAGTTTTCCGAGAGCAAATACCACGGCTCGCAGGTATTTTACGCCGCCACAGACGGCAGTCAGCCGCTGGCGGAGCAGTTGCAGGACAATCTGCGCGCCGTCATTGACCCGTCCAACAATCGTCAGTGCAAAAAGGCGGACAGTGTTTATTTAATGAGTAAAATCCAGTGCCCCGCCGTGCTGGTGGAGTGCGGCTTTCTGTCCAACGCACAGGAAGAAGCCATGCTGCGCGATGCGCAATACCAAAAAAAGCTGGCTGCGGTCATCACGTGCAGCATCTGTAGCTACATACAAGAGGAATCAGGAGAAAATGAAATCTAAGACGAGCTTTTATTGCACCAACTGCGGCAATGAATCGCCGCGATGGCTGGGACGCTGCCCCAGCTGCGGCCAGTGGAATACGCTGGTCGAGCACGAGGAAAAGCAGGAATCTCCGGCGCGTACCGTTCGCCGTCCGGTCGGGGAGCGCACGCAGGCCAAGCGCCTGAGCGAAATCGAAGGCGGCGATGAGATTCGCTTTTCTACCGGCATGGATGAACTGGACAGAGTGTTGGGCGGCGGCGCAGTGCGTGGTTCGCTGGTTTTGGTGGGTGGTGCGCCGGGAATCGGAAAATCTACGCTTTTGCTGCAAATTTGCCAGTATGTCTGCCGGACGCAGTCCGTTTTGTATGTGTCCGGCGAGGAAAGCGAAAAGCAGCTGAAAATGCGCGCACAGCGCTTGCAAATCCGTAGTGACAATCTTTTGGTGTTGTCCGAAACCTGCATGGAGGACATTGTTGCAACAGCTACGGAGCTAAATCCCGATGTCTTGATTGTAGACTCTATTCAAACGCTGGCGTGCGGCAATAATGCCTCCACGCCGGGAAGCATTTCCCAAGTCAAAGACTGCACCATGACGCTGATGCAGCTTGCCAAGCAAAGCGGCTTCACTGTGTTTGTGGTTGGCCATATCAACAAGGACGGCAACATTGCCGGCCCCAAGGTGCTTGAGCACATGGTCGACTGCGTTATGTATTTTGAAGGCGACCG
>CAMDZY010000118.1 GCA_945910975.1 uncultured Clostridia bacterium
AATTTGACTTTTGAACAACTTTTTAAATTGTCCAAGGTGCTTGTTCATGTTTCACGTTATTCAATTTGCAAGGTACACAGCTCTCTGCTTTGTTTCTCTCGCAGACAGCTTTTATATTCTATCACAGGAAAATCGGTTTGTCAAGAACTTTTTTGAAAAAATCTTGAATTTTTTGATTTTCTAGGATATTGCGCTGTTTCTCACAACGCTTGAATATTTTAGCAAAAGATTCGCGTTTCGTCAAGTCTTAATTTTCTTTAAATTCTGCCGATTATTTTGCCTCTCTTTGGGCAAAAAGCACAGGATTTCCCATTAAAATTGCACGGCTGCAAGAACTTGCAGCCGTGCGAAAAATCAGGTGTTCGTTTATTCGGCGTCTTCAATCAAGCCATAGCCACCGTCGTTGCGCTTGTAGACAACGGCAAATGCGCCGTCGCAGTCTTCATCGCGGAATGCAAAGAATGCATGATCCAGCAGGTTCATCTGCAAAATGGCTTCTTCGCGGGTCATGGGCTTCATGGGGAAGTGTTTGGTACGGATAATATTGAAGCTGCCCTCCTCCGGTTCGTCCGGAGCAAAAGAGGTAACCTCTGCGGTGCGGGTAAACGCGTCCTGACGCAGCCTTCTTGCCAAGCGGGTTTTATTCTTACGAATCTGACGTTCCATGGTGGAAACGGCAGCATCGATAGAGGCAAACATATCGGACGTGCTTTCGCTTGCACGGAAGATCGTACCAGCGGCGTGTACTGTAATTTCTACATTATTACGCCCCTTTTCAACAGAAAAGGCGACCAGAGCCTCCGCATCATCACCAAAGAAGCGTTCCAGCTTCATCGTCTTTTTTTCGGCATAGGCGTGAACGTTTTCGGGAAGGCTCACTTTTTTCTCGGTGTACTGAAATTTCATATCAGTCGCTCCTTTCGGATTATCATTGGTGTCTTTTGCTATCTATATTATACCATACTTTGTGATTTTTTCAAGAGGAAAGCACGTTTAATTTTGACTTTTTTGTTAATTTCGCACTATTCCGTTTCGTCTGTGTCCTCTAACAGGATTTCCATAACTGTCTGATAGAAGGCCTCTGCATTTTTTTGGAAAGCGGTTTGGATTTTTTTTGCCTGCGCGACAGAGGGCGCCATCAGCTTCAGATCCATCAAATTCCCCACCTGATCATCCAGCTGCAGGCGCACATATAGGCCGGAATCCTGTGTGAGTAGTTCGCTTTTGACATAGTGTCTGCGGTGTTCCTCCCGATTAAAGCGCTCAACCGCAGCCAAAACCCGCTGCGCCAGAGAATAGACAACCGAGTTTTCCGTCACAGCGCCGTCCTCACGACCCTTGGGAGTAATTTCATACGTGCTATTTGCCAGCTTCCGCAGGTGACCGGTTTCGACCATCTGGGGAATGGCCTGCATGACGTCAAAATAGTTGACGCACTCATCCTGATAGCATAACTCATAAATCTGCTGCGCCGTGACCGCTGTCTTTACCCTTGCCATTGCATAGAGAATCAGCACCTTCACGTCCAGCATATCGCGTATATAACCGTGTTCCATTGCATCACATCCATTATTTTTTTATTGTTGTATTATACCATGGAGCGCAGCGGAATGGTATAATTTAGCCATATTTTTCCTGTCCGACGAAGTCGGGAGGAAAAATGGCGATTCAATGTATAATAGTCGCTTTGCGGCTATTATACCGTATTTGCAGCATTTGGGCAAGAGGGAGTTGGGCTTTCACAAATGTTTTTTCGCGGCATAGCATGAAACATGGGAGGAATGTTTATGTTGAAGCGATTACATATGATCGGCGGCGATGCGCGGACGCCCTATGTGCTGGAGTTTCTGTCACAATGGGGGTACCGCTGCGAAACCTATCACGTGCCCGGTCTGTCGGACACCTTTTCGCCAAGCGATGCCGAAGTACAGTGCTGGCTGCTGCCCTATCCTGCGGTTCGGGACGGGAAAATTTGCGGTACGGCAGATGCGGTCGCGGATTTTTTGTCTTGGGTTCGGCCGGGGCAAGCGGTGATTGGTGGCGGACTTTGCGGTCTACGCGATGCAGGTGTATGCATTGAGCTTGCCGAAGATGAGCAGCTTTTATGGCGCAATGCGGTCGCTACCGCAGAGGGGGCAGTTGCCCTGACAGTGGAGCTGCTGCCCTGCGCTTTGCGTGAAACGAGCTGTCTTGTTATTGGGTATGGGCGAATTGGGCGCATTTTGGCAAAAATGTTGCGTGCGCTCCATGCCGATGTGACCGTCAGCGCCCGCAAAGAGCGGGATCTGGCCGCTCTGGCGGCGGAGGGCTTTGCATCGGAACACACCGGTGCATGGCAGGCGCCACTTTCGCGCTATCGGTGCATCTTGAACACGGTTCCCCATCCCGTCTTTTCCGACGGACAAATCGACGCACTCGGCAAAGACTGCGTTTTTCTCGACCTTGCCAGTGCGCCCTATGGCGTCACAGCGGAGCAGGCGCTCCGGCTGCAAAAACGGTATCATCGCGCCGGCGGTCTGCCGGGCAAGCTGTCGCCGGAAAGTGCCGGCCTGTATTATGCCCAAGCTGTGCGGTGCAAGCTGGATGAGGAGGCATTATGAAACACGAAACGATTGGATTTGCTATGTGCGGTTCCTTCTGCACCTTCCGCACGGCAATTGACGCGCTGAAAGCGCTCCGTGAACAATATGACAACGTGATTCCCATTTTTTCCACCGCAAGCTGCCAGACGGACACGCGTTTTGGCAAGGCTGCTGACTTTATGGTGGAGGTCAGCGAAATTTGCGGTACATCCGTACGCCACACGCTGGCCGAGGTGGAACCGTTCGGCCCGAAAAAACTGTTGGATTTATTGGTGATTGCACCGTGTACCGGCAATACGCTCGGCAAAATTGCCCACGGTATTGCAGACACTCCGGTGACGCTGGCGTGCAAATCGCACCTGCGCAACGCGCGGCCTGTGGTACTGGCAATCTCCACAAATGATGCGCTCAGCGGAAATGCGGAAAATATCGGGAGACTACTCAATCGCAAGCATTTTTACTTTGTTCCTTTCGGGCAGGACAGTCCAGCCGGCAAGCCCTGTTCGCTCATTGCGGATTTCTCCAAGCTGCCGGACACCGTCCATGCGGCCTTTTCCGGTAAACAGTTGCAGCCAATTCTACTATAGCGTCATTTTTTGTCAAAATTTGGCGCAATATGCTTGTTCGGCATAGACTGGAATGAGCCGAAAATGCAGGCTCAGAAAGGATGCTGGCAAATGGGTATTTCCAATTCAAACAAAACGGTAAACAAAGAACGTATTGATTGTAACGGAACGTTTAAGGTAACTTTGTCCCTGACCGCAGAGCCGGACATCAAAGACAATCCCACGGATATTGTCTTGATCCTCGACCGTTCGCGGAGCATGGCAGGCAGTTCCTTGGCCAATTTGAAGAACGGCGCGAAAAAATTTATCGATATTCTGGACGAATCAACAGACGGCGCAGCAGACGGGCAGATCGGCAATGGCAGTCAGATCGGCATCGTCAGCTTTGCCACCACTGCGACCCAGGACACTCAGTTGACCACCTCCGTTGCAGAACTCAAAGGCGCGGTGGATGCGCTCAATGCCAACGGCTCGACCAACCATGCCGATGCCTTCACCAAAGCATTGCAGCTTTTTGACCCAAATTCTACCAACGCGAAGGTCATGGTTATGTTTACGGATGGCGCCACGACTGCCGGCGACGACCCGACCCCGGTTGCCGCAGCTGCCAAGGCGCAAGGCGTTGTGATTTATTGCATCGGTCTTTCCGGCAACGGCAGCCCCGACGAAGCTGCCTTAAAAGAATGGGCATCCGACCCGAATTCGGCCTATGTCGCCATCGCGCCGGACGATACGGAGCTGGAAGATCTCTTCTCTGATCTGGCGCAAGACATCGCCAAGCCCGGCGCAACCGACATTGTGGTCAAGGATATCGTTGACCCCTGCTTTAAAATCATCTCCGTTTCCCCGCCCTCAAAAGGCATGGCCAGTTTGTTGAACACAACCACTGTCCAGTGGAAGATTACCAAGTTGGGCGAAAAAAAGAGCGAGGGCGCCGTGCTGGAATTCACGGTGGAGCATATCGGACCTTGCAGCGGCACATTGGCGGTAAGCGAATCCATCAGCTACAGTGACAAGGAGAAAAACAAGGTGACGTTCCCCTCGCCGAAAATCACCGTGGACTGCGGCACTTCCGTTTTGCCGGAGCCTTGCCCTGTTCCGAAAAAAGTGACCATCAAGGGCTGCGAGGATTCGGTGGAATTTAATGCCGGTGAGCTGGGCCTGGAATCCCTTGGTCGGATCTTGCAGGTGGATGTCACGCTGAAAAACATCTGCCCGCGCAAGCGGGTGGCGCTAGCCGTGATTCTCACGGAGGAGGACGCATATCATGTGGAGCATCCGCGGGGTGTGAAAACCTTTGTCGTCCCCGCACACACTGGCACCTCGTGCCGCGATGTGTTGGTGCGTTGCCTGAAATTTGTCCTGCCGGAGAGCCTGAATGTTTCCGGCACAACCAACTGTGGCTGCATCTGCAATCCGCGCGATCTGAAGGTCAAATTTATCGCCCATTATATCGACACGGATTTTGCTTGCTGCAAGGTCAAAATTTAAATTTAACGACGACCCCAGTGCAGTTTCTTGCACTGGGGTCGTCGTTTTTGGGTAGCAGATTGAATTGGATTGTGTAATTGGGGTGTTCCAGTATGTAATGCGTATCGTTCGGCATTGTTACTTACGGATTTAATGTAATTGTTTCGTTCGCAAAATCGTCACCAAGCCAGTCATCCGCATTGTATGCACGGAAATTGAACTCAATCTCCTCAATTTCTGTAATGCCATTTTCTTCCAAGACGGAATCAGACCAGCTCAGAGGGCTAAATGCACATTTTCCTGCCGATACAGATGTTGCATAGATTGGATTTGCCATAAATCCGTTTACAGAAGCCTCATCAACGCTAAACATCACATTCTTATCGGTTTTATTAAGTAAGAACAAATTGACGGTATATCCCCAAATTTCATCTTCTTCATAGCCAGTTACAATGACAGTAACATATTCATTGTCGATGAGCACATTGTCAGAAGCCTGCGCTTCACGAACGAACTGAACCGCTTTGTCCTCTCCATAAGGATATACATGGATCGTTTCTTCTGCTACTGCATCGGCTCCCCAATCATTGCTATCGTAAACACGGAAAGTCAGTTCGATATCAGTATAATCGCCAACGCCATTTTCTTCAATCTCATCGTCAGAGAAGCTAATCTTTTCATTGGACTTTTTACCTGCTGCAACTTCTGTTGCAAACGGTGAATTGCATTGAACTCCATTGATTGCAGCACTTTCTACGGCAAACATATATGTTTTATCTGTTGATTTGTTTTCAAGCTGCGCCTTTAAGGTAAAGCCCCACATATTATCAGGTTCAATCCCGGTAATCTTAATCGAGCACTCTGCATTGTCAACAGCGACAACCTCGGTGAAAGGTATTTCGTTCTCACCTGCTATTTCTTCATCGGTAGAAGATGTTTCGCTCTCATC
>CAMDZY010000119.1 GCA_945910975.1 uncultured Clostridia bacterium
GCAAAGGTCTGCAAAACCTTTATTCCCCAGTTCAAATCTGGGCGTCACCTCCAAAAAGACCTTTCCCATGTGTTGACAGCATCAGCACATGGGAAAGATCAAATTAAGTGTTCGAGCAAGGGAAGAAAAGTCCGGTTTGAAATGGGCACAGAGATTGCGTAAGATCGGCTTTTTAAACGGGCGTGATTAGCGTTGATCCCCAGAGCGTTGAGGCGTTTCATGTGTCGGTATCTGTTTTTGGGGCAGGTCACAACCCTGTGCCCGGCGGTGTTCGCTCAGTGCAGGACTTCCGGATGAAGCTGGTCTGCACGTCATGGCTGAACTGCCACGGATGCCTACTTGCGATTCACTCCCTGTATTACCGCCACGGCCTAGGCCGTCCAGCGGCGATGTACCCTTCACCCGAAAAAAATTGTGTTTTTTCGGCGAACACACCTTGACAAAACGGTTAAAGTCTTGTATATTAGGTGTGTCCCTTAATACATCTATGTTACGGACTTCTATCACCCACTTCTGTTTCCCTCAGAAGTGGGTGGTCTTTTTATGTGCAGGATGCAAATAAAGTCAAAATCCGCACGTACTCTGCCGTTCCCCGGAAACAGACTGTTGGCAGTCCGGGCTGGGAAACGTTCTGCGCCGAGCAGCGAAGCGTTCCAGAAAACCTTAAGGGTACACGCTGCCGGAAGTCCTTGCAGATATCCCTCCTGCAAGAACCGCCGACCAGCCCGGTCAGGTTCCAAATTCCATTATAATGGATTTTATGGAAAAATCAAGACCTGACATTGCTATTTTTGAATTTTTTAGTGCTTATCTGCTATTTTTTTCTCCGCGTCACAAATCCCAACCGTTCCGGCGTCAACTGCGGCCTTGGCCGTGCTTGGCTTTGCCTGCCTTTTGGCCTTTAGATTTGTAAGAATCGCCCGGTAAGACTTGCGTTCTTTCGTTGGGATTTGCAGCAGCGCCATAGCCCGTTCTGGGTCAATGTGCATGGATGCCATGAGCATCCGCAGACAGCGGACAGTCTGGTTGATTTGAATCTGCTGTACCACCGCAGGGTTGATCTCCGAGAGTTTCGGCACCCGCCCGTTTGTTTTTTCGTTTTTCTCTGACATAGTTATCTATCTCCTTTTTGTTTAATATAAAAAGCAGCTACCGTTTAGATCAAACGATAACTGCCTTGTTTTAACTCAATGGGATTCGCCAAATAGTGATTTTATTCTTGCGTTTTCGGAAAACGCGTGCTATGATGTGTATGGCGCAGAAATGCGCCGGGGTGCTGCCACCAACGGCGGACGGTTCCCTCCTTTCACGAGAAAGGGGGTGATACCATGTATGTTACTTATGAAGCATTGTTTGCTTTCGTAACGCTCATATGTGTTATCGTTTCCATGGTCGATTCATTTCACGATCATCGAAAATAATCTGCATATAAAATACAGATTGCTCCGTCCAAAGCTTCCCACGGCCTGACGGAGCAATCTGTTACCCGTTGGAGGGAACCGTTCGTCGGCGGCACCCTTTCTAGCTTTATTATACACGACTGCACGGAAATTGCAAGTATTTTTTATGATATACTGCGCAGACAAAATCGACCGGAGTTGACCACAAGGTTTTTCACAGGCTAAAGCCTGCCGGTTGCCCACAAGGTTTGTCACACCGCAAGGGTGTGACAAACCATGTGGACAACGCTTGAAAAACCGTGTGGACAACTCCTACCCAGTTCTCGGGGGCTGGCCGCCCCCGGCTTCGGCCTAAAGCAGTTCGGAACAGTCTGCTACCCCTGACTGAAACGATTTTGAGAAGAGTATTTTATCCTGGCATAACCGAAAATGGACAGACTGCCGAAAGGCTGACGGGATTCCTGCAAATAGGCAGACTGCACCTAAAAACAGATATAATTCTCCTGTAAACAGATAAACTTCTGCTTTTGTGGATTAATTAGGGGGCGTCTGTTGCCTTGCTTTTTGTCGGCAATGTGCATTCTTTGACCAATTTTTGTCTATTTTGCACAAATTCCCAGACACATTATTTTTATCCCCCTAATTTATAAAACCTACGTCAACTTGTTAATAACTCTTGTTCTCCATTTTTCGGACTACCCCCTTGCAAAAAAAGAAATTGCCCGGATGGCTCTGGGCAATTTGACAGGATGCGGATTTTGGGATATGGCTTTTTTTGCGCAGCTGAAAAGGGGCTGTCGGTGGCGCAATAGCGGTTTTTGCGGTAGCCGATGTCGCCGTGACGGCCAATGTACCGGCGCAGGATGCGGATAAAGAGTTGCAGCTCCCGCAGCTGGCGCAGCGCCAGACAGACGGTAGACTTGGCCAAGTGCAGCATGGACGCTATGGTGCGCAGAGACGGGCGCGCTACGCCACGGTGGCCAGCCAGCTTGTATAGCAGCAGCGCCACGGCAAACTGGGCGTTGGTCAGTCGGAAAGACAGCAGAGAACGCGGAACGAGCGTATAGCCGTCACGGTCACAAAGATAGCGGATGTAGGAACGGTCAATAGCATAGGCATTTCTGCTACGCTCCATACGGCCGCGTTCATGCGACCAGCCATAATGATTGACCTTTTTCAAAAAGCCCGCCTGCACAAGTTGCCGGATGGCGAGGTTTAACGTGGTGTCGCTGCGGATGCCGGAAAGGACTTTCAACTGGGCATAGCTTTTTTGGGTAGAATACACCTGCTGTTTCTTTTTTCTTCGGGGCATGGAGTAACCGAGCAGGGCGACCATTAGGCGCTTGGTGGCAGAATGTCCTGCCGCCGTGATCAGCGCGTTAGGTACAACAATGTAGCTTTGTGCCGCCATGCCTGTCACTCCATTCCTGTATTTAAATTTCAAAAAAACGCGGCTCTGGAGCGATTTTTGGAATCTTCCATGAACATTTCTTCATTGGGAGATTTTATATTCGTTCCAGAGCCTTTATTTTTTACCGTTGTTTTGGCTTAAAGGTCGTCGCTCATGCGCCGGAAAGCCGCTTCTTGCATTGCTTCCAGTTCCGCTTCCAATTCGCGGTTTTCCTGCGCAAGTAGAGGGATTCGCGCTTCTAACAGACTGGATGCTTCCTGTAGGGTAGCCGTGTAGCGATGAATCTCCGCTTCCAGTTCGGACGTATCCGGGGCGGGAGGTTCGGCAGGTGACTTGGCACCGGATTCTTTTAGCGTCCGGTTCAGGCAGTATATCGCGAAGTGTCCGCCAAGTTCCGTGATAAGAAAGCCCAGAATATTTTCCCACCATTCGCCGGTCAAACCTCCGGCGAGGTTTTCAATAAAGCATTGGAAATGAAGCAACGAATAAATCCAGTGAAAAGCTATGTAAATTGTCATTACAAATCCTCCATTCTTTACGGCTTGTTGACCACGGTTACAACGCAGGCGGCAGATTTGCCGCCGCAGGAGGTGGTGATGGTGGCTTTACCGGCGGCAAGGCAGGTGATTGCGCCGTCCTTTGTCACGGCAACAATCTTTGTGTCGCTGCTCTGCCAAGTGACGGTCTTGTCGACTGCGTTGTCTGGCAGCACGGTTGCTTTGAGTGTGCTGCTCTGCCCGGCATAAAGCTGCAGCGTGCCGTGCGAAATCTGTACCTCGGATACGGGTGGCGCGACTGTCACGATGCACTCTGCTGTCTTTTCACCGCAGGATGCGGTGATTGCGGCTTCGCCGACCGACACTGCCGTTACTGTGCCGTCAGCGTTGACGGTTGCCACATCCTCATTGTCACTGCTCCATGTAACGGAATTGTCCGTTGCATCCTCCGGCAGAACCGTAGCTGTCAATGCCAGCGTGCCACCTTCGGCCAGCACTGTCTGCGCAGGCTCCAGCGTGAGTTCGGCAACCGGAACAATGACATTGACTGCGCAAATGACGCTCCGGTCGCGGCACGTGGCGGTGATTTTTGCATTGCCGGATGCAATGCCGGTTACCACACCATTCCCGTCCACCTTGGCCACCGATTCATCTGCGCTTTCCCAGCAGATCTCGCCGGAATCTGCTTCCGGTGGCTCCACCGTGATTTGCAAATCGACCTGCACCTGCTCACCGACCGGCAGCGTCAGCTTATCCTCCGACACGGACAACTGCACGGTAGGTGCGTTAAACGCTGTCTGCCACGCAAGAAAATCTGCCGCATCGGAATCTGTACCCTTGCAGCGCAAAACGATGCTTTGCCCGTCACTCGGAAGCGCCACGTATTGTTTGAGCTGCACCTCGCTTAAGCATAGGCTGATTTGCTCCTGCCCGACAAGGTATACTTGCACGTATTGCAGCGCAGGAACCATGCCGGAGCGCGTGCAGACGGCAACAAGATCGCCGCGTGCAATCAAGGCGTCCAGTCCGGAAAGCGGGAGCGTCACAATACATTTTCCGTTGATGTCCACCGCCTGTGCCGCTTTCGGCTCTTTTTCCGGTGTCTTTTGCTTTGCCGGGGTCAACAGCGTCCCCAGAATGATCCCCAGCATCAGGAATACGATTGACACAGCGGCAACGATGATGTACACTGTGGCGGAGCGCTTTTTACTTGCCGCAGTCGCCGGCGCAGTCATCGTGTTTACCGGTGCAGTTACCGTATTCATCGGTGCAGTCACCGGGCAATTTTCTTTTTCCATGATTTTTTTCTCCTTTCGGCGTTGTTTCCACCGTTGGAGGGCAGAACCCTGAACGATGGCTCTTGTGGTACGTTTCATACAAATTCCTCCTAAGGAAAATCCAGCGAAATCGCCTGTTCCAAAAGCGGTCGAAGTCCTGCATCCAGATTCGGCGTCTGTGCCTGAAAAGGATCCGGACACCATTCGGCAGCAGCGACTGTCTGATCAGGAAACAGCTTGCGTAATTCCTCAAAAGTCGCATCCGTGCAAAAAGACACCAGCAGCAAAAGCCGCTCCTGCGCTTCTGCAATCGGCAGCGCCTGTGCCACGCTGGGCAGTTCCCACGGCTTGCCGCCCATGACGAGGATGCCGCAGTCGGCCGCTTGGAATTGCTTCTGCTTGTCCGGCGTTAAAACGCCCAAATCTTGAACGTAGCAGTCAAATTCATAGGTCATACTGTCAACCACGGGGATTCCTGCAATCACAAAACCGCCGGTGCGCGGCTGACCGTCCATGAATTTTGCCAGCAGCGCGGCATCGTTTGGCGACATGACAACGGCCGTCTGTAGGCCAAGACTTTGGCAGTAACGCCAAATGCCAAACGCCTGCGTGGTGCAGCCGATGCGGCTTTGCGAACCGGCTACAGCCAGGATTAAAATCATGCCGTATAATTCCAGCGGTGGTGATTTCTTGGCTGCGACCGGTATCTTTGATTCCGGATGCAGTTTCTGCAAGTTGTTGCCGGTTGGCTTTGCAGGTTCCGGCTGTGCCTTTTTGCGCATTGCTTCAGCAATGACTGCAAGGGCATCTCGCGTAGTTTCCGGCAGCAGAATGATTCCCTTTTTGCCAAGAAAAGCCTTAGATAGCTTTTTGTCCGCGAAAAGGAAAAAACCGTGCGGCGTGGAGGAAAGCAGCTTGGCCACCGACAGAACGTGCGTTACGGAATAGGGGCATTCCGTCAAAAAATTCAGCACCACGG
>CAMDZY010000120.1 GCA_945910975.1 uncultured Clostridia bacterium
AAAGAATACACTTGTTGTTGTCACGAACCAGCCAAGTGTTTGCATCCTTTTCGTAATGCGGGCGTTCTCCGTCAAAGCGGTCTTCACGGTCAACACCGTATTCAATGCAAAGACGCTGCAACTCACAATCGCCTGTCTTTTTACAGCTCAGGCAAGAACGGTCATGTGTGGAAAGAATCAACTCCAGCGTATTCTTTCTTGCATGACGGATTTTTTCTGTATTTGTCCGTACCTGCATCCCCTCACTGACCGGATATACGCAAGCCGTCACCACACGCGCCGGGCCAAGGGTAGCACCACGCATCTCAGCTGCCTCTACCACGCAAATGCGGCAGGCAGCGATCTCATTGATTTCCTTCAGGTAGCACAAGGTGGGCACATCCACACCGGCGGCTCTTGCTGCCTGCAGAATGGTAGACCCCTTGGGTACACTGACGGCAATTCCGTTAATTGTTACATTTACCATATCCATTTACCTATACTCTCCTCTCTTGTCGCTCAGCCCTTGACAACCGCACCGAAACGACAGGTACTCATACACACGCCGCATTTGATGCACTTTTGCGTATCAATCGTGTGGGGCTGCTTCACGGCACCGGAAATCGCATCCGCCGGACACTTGCGCGCACAGGCCGTACAACCGCGGCATTTTTCCGGGTCGATTGAGTAGGAAAGCAGCGCCTTGCAGACGCCGGCAGGACACTTCTTATCCACAACATGCGCAACATATTCGTCGCGGAAATACCGCAGCGTAGACAAAACCGGGTTCGGTGCCGTCTGTCCCAAACCGCAGGCAGAGTTCTCCTTAATATACTTTGCCAAATCCTCCAGTTTATCCAAATCCTCCATGGTTGCTTGACCATGCGTGATTTTTTCCAAAATCTCCAGCATACGACGCGTACCGATCCGGCAAGGAGCGCATTTGCCGCAAGACTCATCCACGGTGAACTCCAGGAAGAATTTTGCGATGTCTACCATACAGGTGTCTTCATCCATCACAATCAACCCGCCGGAGCCCATCATCGAGCCGATAGCAATCAGATTGTCGTAGTCTATCGGCGTATCAATCAGCGATGCAGGAATGCAGCCACCGGAAGGACCGCCCGTTTGGGCAGCTTTGAACTTCTTACCGTTGGGCACCCCGCCGCCAATCTGCTCCACAACCTCGCGCAGCGTGGTTCCCATGGGAATCTCCACAAGACCCGTGTTGGTAATATTTCCCCCGAGAGCAAAAACCTTGGTGCCTTTAGACTTTTCCGTTCCCATAGAAGCAAACCAGTCAGCACCTTTGAGAATAATTTGGCATACATTTGCATAGGTTTCAACGTTGTTGATAATCGTCGGCTGCCCGAAAAGCCCCTTGACCGCAGGAAACGGCGGACGGGGTCTGGGCTCGCCGCGATTGCCTTCAATCGAGGTCAAGAGCGCTGTTTCTTCCCCGCAGACAAACGCGCCTGCGCCCAAACGCAGCGTAATATCAAAATTGAAACCAGAGCCGAAAATATCCTTACCGAGTAAGCCCATCTCACGCGCCTGCCCAATGGCTACCTGCAACCTGTGCACCGCAATCGGATACTCTGCCCGTACATAAATATATCCTTCATCCGCACCGATGGCATAGCCTGCAATCGCCATTGCCTCCAACACGGCATGTGGATCGCCTTCCAAAATGGAACGGTCCATAAATGCGCCGGGATCGCCCTCGTCTGCATTGCAGACCACGTACTTCTTCTCAGAAACGCTGTTTTTCGCAAATGTCCACTTCAGGCCGGTTGGAAAACCGCCGCCGCCTCTGCCGCGCAAACCACTGTCTAAAATGGTTTTGATCACGTCGTCCGGCGTCATGCTTGTAAGCACCTTGCCAAGTGCTGCATACCCGTCCATAGCAATGTATTCGTTGATATCCTCCGGGTCAATAACACCGCAATTGCGCAGCGCAACGCGTTTTTGCGTTTTATAAAAAGTAGTATCGTTCAAAGATACATTAACCTGCTCGCGAACGCTCTCATCCACATCTTTGTATTCCAGCCGCTTGACCGGACGCCCTTTGAGCAAATGCTCCGATACAATCTCCGGAACATCTTCTGCCTTAACTCTGGAATAAAATGTACCGTCCGGATGTACGATGACAACCGGGCCAACTGCGCAAAGACCGAAGCAACCGGTCCGGACAAGCTTGATTTCGCCCGCAAGATCTGCCGCTGCCAACTCCCGCTCAAATGCCTCATGGATCTTATCGCTGCCGGACGAAGTGCAGCCGGTACCGCCGCAGATTAGTACGTGTGCTCGAATCATGTTGTATGTTCCTCCCCTTGGTTATTCGGCTTTGCCGATGGTATATTCTTCAACAACCTTACCGTCACGCAGATGCTCCGCAACAACGCGCTTCGCCTTTTCCGGCGGCATGTTAACGTAGGGCACCGATGCCTTATGCGCGTCACATACGGCGAGAACAGGCTCGTACTGGCAAATGCCAATGCATCCTGTCTGTGAGACGGTAACGCGATCGGTCAAGTTTTCTTTTGCAACTTCCTCCACAAATGTTCCGAGTACCGGCCGTGCCCCTGCAGCAATACCGCAGGTCGCCATTCCGACAACCACCCGTATCGAGCCGCTGCCCTCCCGCAAAATAACGCGGTTTTTCATCTGCTCACGCAGTGCCGCCAATTCTTCCAAAGACTTCATACATGTATTTCCTTTCTTTCCTTTTTGCGTTGATTTATAAGAACACGGCCTGTCCGCTCTGGCGCAGCACCTGATATTGCTGTGCAAGATCGGAAGCAACCCATGTCAATACCTCCGGTTCTCCAAGAGATATGTCCTCTCCCAGAACCTCACGCATCTGCCGCGTGTCCAACCGCACAGTTTGCCGGCCGACCGTATGCGTAAAAAGAATATCCATTGCCGGATGCCCCTGCAGCAGTGTAACCAACGTCGCGGGCACATCCCCAAGGGGAATCATATCGATATGGTCAATTCTGCAAACCGCCTCTACCACCGTTCCATGCGTTTTCGGATATCGCTGCTGCGGACGCGAACGAATGCTAAGCATACCGCCCGTTTGTTCCACCGTTTGACGCAGCAGCGGCAACCCCATCCCAACCGGACGCGTCGTGCGCGTGGTATAAAAGGGGTCTGTCACATGCTGCAGCGTCGTCTCGCTCATGCCGCAGCCGTTGTCTGCAATCGTGCAGAGCAGGCGATTTTCCTGTTGCTTCAGCCGGATGGTAAGGAGTGTGGCGCCGGCTTTGGCAGCATTTTCCGCAATGTCCAAAATGTGCAGTGAAAAATCTTTCAAACTTTTCCCTCCCGCAACGCCGAAAACAATGCTTTACGTACCGCTGCAGCATCATCAGTTGGAACATCCAACTCCAAATATGCCGTTGCTTCCGGCAGCATCGCCGCCGCGTGTGTGTCGCTACCATACAATAAGCGCTTATCCCGCAGAGATGGATACTGCTGCAGCAAATGCTGAGCCTGTGTGGGAGAATGCAACTCTGCATAGCGAAATGGAACTTCCGGTGGGAAAGTGCCCAAAATAGAGAGTATTCCGTTTGCTGTTCGGTCTATGTGCGCGGGATAACAAATCCCGCCGTATGCACTGACCAGCGCCGGTACCTCTTGCAGAGACAATTCCGTCGCTGTTGCCAGAAGCCACGGTTCTTCCTCCAAAAGGCAATCTTCACTATCTACTACACGCTGTGCACCGAAAATATCCCGCCGATTGGGGATTCGACGCCGCCGTATGGCAACCGCTTGATCAAACGCCACCGCCTCTGCAAGCGTTTCAAACAGGCAGACAACATGAATCTCTTCCGCCGTCTCCAGCTCCATTCCCGCGATCGGCACAAGCCCATACGCCGCAGCCGCCTGAAAAAACGCCGGGCAGTTTTTGCAGCTGTTGTGATCCGTCAATGCCATCAAAGACAACCCGCAAAGACGTCCAAACCCCGCTAGACACTGCGGCGTGCTTTCGTCCTCCGCACAGGGCGATAAACAGGAATGCACATGAAAATCATAATAAAGCCGGCTCATATGCCGCCTGCTGCAAACGCAGCCGCCAGCATATATGCGCTGCGATCGCTGCGGTACAATCCTACGCCGTGCGCCATAGCAGCGTCCAGAAGTGCCGCATCCGGCTGTTCCCCCTCTGCCAGTACAATGCATGCCACATCGGCAAGCGTTGCAACGGCACAAACATTACTGTTGGTCATAATAGTAATCCACACACAGCCGGCGGGTGCCTGCCCCATTACGCGGGAAAGTAAATCTCCAATGTAACAACTCTGTACCTGCCGCGTGATCTCTCCCGATACAAGGCACTCCAGGGAAAACGTCTGCGCTAATTCTTCTACTGTCACGGCAGATCCTCCTTTTTCGGCTGTTCTTCGGGCGGCGGTGTGCACGGCTGTGATAACTGCATCTGTTCGGCATAGGTCTGTATCGTCTGCCGCATTGCCACCACGCATTCGTGCGGCTGTGCCTGCCCACGCACCACATCCTCTGCAAACGCTCTGCAATTCGGTGCGCCGCAAGCGCCGCAGTCAATGCCGGGCAATGACCGGTGCAATTGCTCAATCCGTGCCATAAGCTGCATACTCTGCCCAAGATTATCCGCCAAGCGGCTCATAGGGGTGTAGGCAGGGAATCCGTCAAAGAAAAACTCCACCGGTACATAGCTCTCCTCACGGCGTGGTGCATTTTGCCGGATCGGCAAATATCGCCGCAGTGACAAGATGCGCGCTTTTGCAATGAAAGGGTTTTCCACCGTTAATACCCCGCCCACGCAACCACCCGGACAGGCATTCAGCTCAATGAATTCAAGGCCCTGTATATTACCGTTTTCAATCTGATCCAGCACGCGCACAACATTTTCAATACCGTCTGTTGCTAAATACTTATCATTGAATATTGCAGTGGACTCGCCCCCGCTGGATGCCCAGCCCACACCGAGCGAACCGGATGCACAGGCGTGATTCGGCGTGGCCTCCCGCTTCATGACGCGCAAAAGCGCAAAATAGACATCCGCCATGGAAACTACCACATCAATTTGACTACGGTAGGAGCCAAATCCGTTTTTCACATAGCTAACCTTGGCAGGACACGGAGAAATAAAGCAAACACCGATCTGCGCATCCGTCAAGCCGGGATTTTTTTCTTTGGCGCGCCGCCGTGCCATCGTTGCCGCAATTTCCATGGGGGGCAACATCGGCATGATATTGTCCCGCAGAAACGGGAACCGCATGGATATCAACCGAACCACCGCGGGGCAGGCAGAACTGATCACCGGTTTTTTGATCCCGGGCGTTTCAAGATACATTCTCGTATAAGCGCTGACCAGCTCCGCAGCTGCGGCAACCTCATATACATCATCAAACCCTAAGTCATACAGCCCCTGTATAATATAGTCAATATCGTCCACACCGCTAA
>CAMDZY010000121.1 GCA_945910975.1 uncultured Clostridia bacterium
GTTTTTGCATATTGGCTGCCTGGATTCCCCAGTCCGACAATCATCCAATCGCAGCCTGATTTCCGAAACAGCATAGCTAAAACAGCTTGGAGATAGAGGTGCTGTTATAAATGCAGTTGATGGCCTTTGCAAACATGGGGCTGACATCCAACTGACGAATTTTATGCCCGGAATAGTCCTCCGGCATACGGATTGTGTTTAACAGCATCAATTCTTCCATCTCACTATTTTCAATTCTGTCGCAAGCGTCCTCGGACAAAACGCCGTGCGTTGCGCAGGCGTACACGGTTTTCGCGCCGCCCAGCTCTTTTAAGGACTTTGCCGCGTTGCACAAGGAACCTGCCGTGTCGACCATGTCGTCGAACAGAATACAAGTTTTGTCCTTCACATTGCCGATCACGTTCATCACCATGCACTGGTTTGCTCTTGGGCGGCGTTTGTCCACAATGGCCAGATCCATGTGCACCTTTTGCGCAAAAGCGCGCGCACGGGTGACAGAGCCAACATCGGGGGAAACGACGACAAACTGGTCGTGGTCAAATGTATCCTCCGGGAACTTTTCAAGATAATATTTGGCGAACATCGGATTGCCAAGCAGGTGATCCACTGGGATATCGAAGAAGCCCTGAATCTGTGCTGCGTGCAAATCCATGGTCAGAATCCGGTCGGCACCGGCAGCGGTGAGCATATTGGCCACCAGCTTAGCCGAGATGGGGTCGCGACCCTTTGCCTTTCGATCCTGGCGTGCGTAACCAAAGTAGGGAATAACAGCAGTGATACGGCCTGCGGAAGCCCGTTTAAAGGCATCGATCATGATGAGCAGCTCCATCAGGTTGTCGTTGACCGGTTTGCAGGTGGACTGCACCACAAATACATCACAGCCGCGAACAGTTTCATTGACGGAAACGGAAATTTCACCGTCTGCAAAAGAAGTTACAACGCTTTTTCCCAAATCCACGCCTAACTCCCGACAAATTCCCAGTGCAAATTCAGGATGGGAATTGCCGCAGAACACCTTAATTTCCTTGCCGTGTGCAATCATATTATTACCTCCGTATGATGATATGGCCGGAATGCCTGTTTATTTTGCAAATTTATCCTTCCAGGAGAACAGCGAAGCAAGTAACCGATATTGTTTGCGCAGGATCAACCGATACGCCAAACGCTTGCTGCGAGGTAGGGTTGGCAGATACGGATTCGAGCGGTAATCCGGGAATGTGGTTTCCACATAGTCGCGGAACTCGCCAATCAGAGGGTGATTGCGGTCACAGCGGACAACACGAACGGTTGCAGCAATCAACACATGGTCGATCACCATCTGGCACAGCTCGTCACGATAGGCTTCAAAGAGATTATTTTCCTTGAAATAGGAAATCAAATCCTCCAGCGCTTCCAAAATCTGATGGTTCCGATCGACATTTGTATTATGTGTGATTGAATTTTCCCGAATCACATAGTAATACAGCGGCTTGTGAATGGCGACGATGTTGCCCGCCTGCGCAAACAGCTTGCCGGAGGTACGGATATCCTCATACCAAACTCTGCCGGGGTAGCGGATGCCGGTGGACAAGAACAGTTCACGCTTCCAAACCCGCGACCACGCAGTGGGAGATTGCAGCAACAGCGTAGGCTGCTGCGCCAGTGTGAACGGCACACCCTCCGGCAGTGTAGCACTGTCGTGGTATTGTTCCGTCTTGTTAGGATATTCACAGAAAAAGTCAAATGTGTAAACATCAGCAGGCGTCTTGTCGATTTGTGCAGAAATGGTAGATAGATAGTCCGGTGTAATGTGGTCGTCGCTGTCAATAAAGACCAGATAATCGCCCTTGGCCTGTTCGATCCCGGCATTGCGCGCATCGCCCAAGCCGCCATTTGGCTTGTGAATGACGCGGATCAACTGCGGGTGGGCGGCTGCGATTTCATCACAAAGCTGCCCGCTGCGACCATCGGTCGAACCGTCGTCGACCAGCAGGATCTCGCAGTCGGAGCAATCGTTGGCAAGAATGGAATCAGCGCATTTTTGCAGATAGTCTGCAACGTTATAAACTGGTACGATAACACTAAACCGCATTCTTTTCCCTCCGTTCTTTCTTCATTGCCTTTTTTGGCTTGTCCGGGTACTGCTTCATCACGGTCAGGTAATAAACCACGGCCAGCAAGCCGGCGCAATAGAACAGCGTATTGGCACGCCGCAGAACACCGCAGGTAAAATAGGCGTGTACCAGACTTGCAACCAGCGCGATGCAGACGGAACCCATTTCCAGTGTGAAGTAACGCTTGAAGTTGGTGAAAATTGCTTTCAAAAGCAGGAATGCGAAGTAACCGAGGAAGGCAAGCAACAGACCCAAGCCGACCCAACCGTAAAGGAAGTAGATTCCGTGGAAATCATTTTCCACGTCATAGCTAAGTCCCTGGTAGAACATACGCGAAACCTCCATGCCGAACAGGCGGGAAATCGGCGTAGATTCATCCATCAGCAGGTAGCAGTACTGTAGCTTCCATTCGCGTTCGCTGATCAGCGTTTGAATGTCCAACGTATAGTCGTAGGCATCCAGGACAGCGTGCAGCCCAAACCGGCCAACCAGACCGCTGAGGTAATGCCCGTAGACCAGATTCATGCAACCATCTTTCCACATTTCTTCCGTCACACCGGAGAGGTCAAATTCCGGCATATTCACCGCAAGGGGCGTATATCCGCGGTCACAGATCCGGAAGGACGGATTGATGGCCGAGGCAAGCATGGTAACGAAATCACCTCTGGAAATGGCTGCATCCGGCTCGTAGTTGTTCTGTCCCGGATAAGTTCTGACAATCAGTCCAGCCTGTAGCAAGGTAATGATTTCATTGGCATACGGTGTGTTCTCAGAAATATCCGCCGGCATATCGATATCATGTGTCTTGGGATATTCTTTCTCGTCCATCATATTATAAATCAGCCACGCGGCCTGTCCGCGGGTAAGGGGCTGCTGCAAATCGTCATCGTTTTCAACGCCCTCCGGGATCAATCCATAGGCCTCGGCGCGTTTTACATAGCCTGCATACCAACTGTCGCCGGCGTAGCCCTGATATTCTTTTTTGCCGGTATACCGCTCATAAACATTGTCTGCGATACAAATTGCCTGCACGATCGGCATATCTGCATCGGGTGCGAAGCAATAGGTGCTGTCGATACCGCCGATCAGGCCCAAGGTTTGGCAATATGCCAGGTACTTCGTTCGCCAGTCGTCCGGGGATACGTCGGTAAACGCCGAGGTCGTAAGTGGCGCAGGAAGCGCAAATGCATCAATGCCGGTGGGACGTTCGACAATGTGCGCATTGATCAAAATGGAGGAAACACCGTTTTTCATCTGCGCCTCGCCCAATTTGTATAGGCGCTGGGAAGCGCGTTCTTTCACTTTGGTTGTTTGCGCGACCTTCTCCTGATTCTGCTCAACAGGCGCAGTGGAAGGGTTATCGCTGCCTGTCGTCTGACCCAACCAGCTCGACCAAGGGAGAAGTACCGCAATTCCCGCCGCCGTAAAGGCCAGAAGGATAACGCCAAAGCGCTTGGGTGCTTCGCCGCTGATAAAAATTACCAGCGCCATGCCCAATGATGTCATCAGCATACATGCATACGACAGTCGCGTGCCATGAACATACAACGTGCCAAGCGAAACAACGATCACCGCAAATACCAGAACGGTATCCAGCAATGTTTTGTGGTGTTTTTTCAAGACCCAGCCGATCGCCATTGGCGCGCTCAGGCTGAGGATCGCGCTTTGCGCATTTGCCCAAAAGCTGTAACCGCGAACGCCAACGCCCTGATCGGGATAGGTCATCGGATCGGTTTTTGTGGTGGTGCTGATCACAAAGGTAATGGCCAAAATGATCAAAGAGTATAGAATGCCGCGCCAAATCGCATCATAAGAGCGCTCATTACAGCGCAGACAGGTGATCATGGCAAACGTAGTAATGGGCAGCTGCAACACGCGGATCAGATTTGAAGTATCCTCCACGGGAGAAATATAGCCGTTGGTAATGTTGGCATACGTATGCCCGGCAAAAAAGACGCCCAGCACAGCGACCAAAATCCAATAGTATTTTTTTCGGTCAGACAACGCGAAGCCGCCAAAGAAGAGAAAAATCAAAACCAGCGTTCGCGGCACAAAGGACAGTGAAAACGAGATCCCAAGTGCATCCTGCCAATAAGACAATATATCCAAAATTGGCTGCAAGCAAAACAAAGCAACCAAAATAATCGGCAAATGCGGATGTGCCGGGTTACACCTCTCGGCAAGTGATTTTTTCATATAAACTCCTTTTCTCTTGCTCTGTGCAGTGTTCGGTTTTCACTTGCAGGTCACAAGTCTATATTACTAATTTCCCCGTAAATTATAGCATAATTCGACATATATGTCTACAATTATTTGCTTCTGTGTGAAATGTCGGTTGCAAGTGTAAAAATTTCATGTATAATGAACACAGAAGCAAAAAAGAGGGGATCGTTATGAATATAATTGCGCAAATCCGCACGGATTTTCAGACAAAGTTTGGCGTACCCCGTCAAAGTGGGCTGGTGGCGGATCTGCAGGCACAAATTGTTTTTACGCCGGAGTACCGGAACCCGGACGCGTTGCGCGGAATTGAGGGTTTCTCGCACCTGTGGCTGATTTGGGAATTTTCCAAAGCCAAGCGGGAAGCCTGGTCACCCACCGTACGGCCACCGCGATTGGGCAGCAGTGCCAGAATGGGCGTATTTGCCACGCGGTCGCCCTTCCGTCCCAATCCCATTGGGCTGTCCTGCGTTCGGCTTGAGCGGGTAGAGCTTTACACGCCGCAAGGCCCCATTTTGCACGTGTTGGGTGCGGATTTGATGGACGGAACACCAATTTTTGACATCAAGCCATATCTACCCTATGCAGATGCACATCCGGAGGCCGTTGGCGGCTACACCGATCAGCTGCAATCGCCACTTTTGGAGGTCGATTTTCCGCTGCAGCTGCTTGACAAGCTGCCACAGCGTCTACAAGCATCGGTTTGCGGTGTACTGGCGCAAGATCCGCGCCCACGCTATCAGCACGATCCCACACGGATCTACGGCATGGCATTTGGCGGATTTGATGTGCGCTTTACGATTGACGGTCAAAAGCTGACCGTGATAGAAGTTGAAGAAATTAAAAAGTAGCCATATATTGGGGTGTATCCAGGTGATACACCCCACAGAGTGTCGAAAAAGCCTCGCAGAGTTCGCCGCCATAGCGGCGAATCAAATTCAATCATTTTTTGCGGCGGCGTACTCCGCGCTAAGAGCCGCCCTTCGGGCGGTTGCGCTATGCACGCCCGCTGCGGCGGGTGTGTACGTCACAAAAAATACATTATAGGACGCAAACGTGCGAGTCAAGTGCCGTA
>CAMDZY010000122.1 GCA_945910975.1 uncultured Clostridia bacterium
TGGACGACGGGACATCAGGATCGATTTTCAATACGTAGGAGTTAGATTCGACTGCGAGCGTTTTGGCCGCTTCCACCAGCTCGGTAATGGTCTGGTGGTCATCCAAATCGCACACGGGGCCACGGCAGCAGTACATCATCGTGTACGGCAGCTTGGTCACCCGGCGAATCAGCACGGACATAGCCCCTTTGATTTTACCGTCCTCCCCGCGGCAGACAATGGCCTTCCACGTCCACATAGACTTCTGCTTGGACCATGCATAGCTCTGGGCAAAATGCCCCTTGGGGTGCGACTGCACAAAGTGTTCATATTCGTTAAGGGTATCCGCTGTAATGATTTCCGTCATGGTAATTTCTCCAAAAAAGAAAATATATAATTAGTATGAATTATACCACAACTTTTTATAACTTGCAAGCCGCCGCAGGTAAATTTATACGGCATCCGGCATGATTCGCGCGATTTTTTCGGAGAAAAACCGTAAAATACCGTTGAAAAACTCTGTTTTCATATGATTTGCACGCGAAAGGCGGGAAAAGAATGCTAACCAAAGTGCCGGAATCGATTCCGGAATACATACGCACCGCACAGCAGACTGCGCGGTGGATGCAGCAGTGCCGGCTGAACCAAACGCAGGCGGCGCGGGCGCTGGGCAAAAGTCAAAGCGCCCTTGCAAACCAGCTGCGGCTGCTGCGATTGCCCACGGCGGTGCAGCAGTCGCTGGCGCTGCACCGGCTGTCGCAGCGTCACGCGCGCGCTTTACTGCGGCTGCCCACACAGGCACAGCAGCTTGCGGCCATTGAAACCATCGTCCGCCATGGGCTGAACGTGGCGCAAACAGAAGCGTACATCGATACTCTGCAAGCCGCTCCCCACTCCCCGGCGCTTTGCCGCTTTTTGTCCGAACTGCGACACCTGCTCACCCGCCTGCACACAGCGGGGATCCCCGTAAAGCTAACCCACACCCGCTCCGGTACGGCACTGAAAATCACCATCGAAATCGACGCCGGAAAAGGCTGACGTGAAACAGCTTTGCAAAGGCTTCCCCTTGATTTTCTGGCGTAGCTTGCAAAAAGCAGCTGCACGATAGGAATCAGCCGAACTTTTTTCTTGCAAATATGTCATCCTAGTTTTTAGGCCGATTTTGAAAAGTCAATCGGCATAATGTATGAATTTTTTGCAGTTGTTTTGTGCTGTTTGCCGATGCTTTTGAACGGAAATTCTTAAGTGAATGACATTACCTTACACATGGAAGGCTTTGGTGCGGTGCAAACCGGTGACCCCATGTTTCAGTATACACAATTTTATGCCCTGTGTCGAGCGGGAAATGGGAAAATTTACTTGCAAAGTTGGTCAATTGCGGGTATACTGATACTACTATCCTATAAAAAGCAGGAGTAACCACTATGCACACAAAAGCAATCGTTCTGGCGGCGGGCAAGGGTACCCGCATGATGTCAGAAACCAACCATATGCCCAAGGTTCTGCGGCAGGCGTGCGGCAAGCCGCTGCTGCATTACGTTCTCAAAGCGCTTGATTTTATCCCGGTGGAGGACACCGTTTTGGTCGGCGGCTATCAGAAGGAAGCCGTCTTTGCTGCTTTTCCCGATTACCCCACCGCCGTGCAGGAGCCGCAGCTCGGCACCGGTCATGCCGTGCAGTGCGCGAGAGCGCAGCTTGAACGGTTTGACGGCACCGTTTTGGTCTGCTACGGCGATATGCCGTTGCTGAAAAAAGAGGTCTATCAGGGCTTGCTGGCTGCACACGCCGCCTCGGATGCCAAATGTACCATGCTCTCCGGCACGTGCGAGGAAAATTTGCCCTATGGCCGCGTCGTGCGCGATGCAGAGGGGAATTTTTTGCAGATTGTTGAGGACAAGGACTGCAGCCCGGAGCAAAAGGCGATCCGCGAGCTGAACGTGGGCATCTACGCCTTTGACTGCAAGGAACTGCTCACGTGTCTGGATTTGATTCAGAACCACAACGCGCAGGGCGAATACTACCTGACCGATGTCCCCGCCATTATGCGCAGCCGCGGTCACCGTGTGGCCGTGTACACGGCAGAGCTAAACGAGCAGATCATCGGCGTCAACACGCCGGAACAGCTGGCGCTCACCGAGCGGTATCTCAGCCATGCTCGATGAGATCATCGCCCTGTTCCATCAGCCGCTGATCGGCGCGTTTGTGGCCAATGCACACCTGCCCGTTTCGTGGCAGGTAAGTCCGCTGCGCACGTATCAGCAATCCATCGCCGTGCTGATTACGGCGGAGGAAAAAATTTATGTGGCGCAGGTGGACGCGCTGGACACTGTTCCCATTGATCTTACCTTTACACAGATGGAGCGCAGCCAATTCGGCAGGGAATTTTCGCTTTTGCCCGACAAGCGCTATTTCTCCATCCGCACCGGCAAGGCGAAAAAAGACTACCGGTTTTCACCGGAGCTTTGCAAAACCGCGCGTTTTCCAAGTGCTGCGGATTATTGGGACTATTTGGTGCAATAGCGGCTGCAAATTTTTCACAATTTGGGGAAAAATAGCTTTATGCCGACACCATGATATGATATAATAGTATAGATGCTGTCGGCAGCAAGGCCGCTTGTTCCGGCGGTTCACAGAAGGGAGCGGCTACCATGTCCAAGTTTTTCAAGTGCATATTGCTTTGTCTGTCGTTGGCGGGACTTTGTGCCTGCCAATCGGCGTCGCCATCGCATGAGTATATGCAGGCCATTGATGCCTATTATGATGCGCTGGAGGAAAACCAATTCACCACCTTGCAGCAATGTATGCCGGCGCAGGTGCTCGACAGCCTTGGCCTGGATGCCGGGGAACTGTCCAATCTGGTGAACCATTACAGCACCCATTACGGCACAGATTTTGCCGTGACCGTAACGGAAAACGGCAGCGCCCGGCTTGACCGTGCGCAGCTGGATGATTTGTCCGCCTATTTGGCGCAGCAATACGGCATCGAGCCGGATTTGCAGAACGCCTATCTGGTGGAATATACTGCCGAATTTGATGGCAGTGCGTCTGCAAATACGCTGACGCAGGGCGTCGTTGTGTACCAAATGCGCGACGATTGGTATATCGATTTGCAGGCCGGCTCCACGGTGGACAGCATTCGCCGGCTTTATAACCAATGATTCTATAGACGAAAGAAGGAATTTTAGTGCTGGAATTGCGGAATGTGTCCTATCAGGCAGCAGGTGAGAACGGCCCGGTCGGAATTTTGCGGGATATCAACCTCTGCATCGAGGACAAACGCTTTCTTGTGATTACCGGCCCCAACGGTGGCGGCAAGACAACGCTTGCCAAAATCATTATGGGCATCTATCAGCCGACGCAAGGCCAAATTCTGTGGAACGGCACGGACATTACCGGCTTATCCATCAGCGAGCGCGCCAAGCTCGGTATTGCTTACGGCTTCCAGCAACCGCCCCGGTTCAAGGGACTGAAGGTGCGGGATCTGCTGTCGATCGCGGCAGGACAACCCCTGAGCCACGATGCCGCTTGCGCTTACCTGACGCGCGTGGGGCTGTGCGCGCGGGACTATCTTGAGCGCGACGTTGACACCAGCCTGTCCGGCGGCGAGGTCAAGCGCGTGGAAATTGCCACGGTTTTGGCGCGACAGTCTGCGCTTATGATTTTTGACGAACCGGAGGCCGGCATCGACCTGTGGAGCTTCGCGCGGCTGACCGAAACCTTCCGTGACCTCCACGATGAAAAGAAATCTACCATCCTCATCATCTCCCATCAGGAACGCATCATCCGTCTGGCGGACGAAATTCTTCTGGTATCCGGCGGACAGCTGGCAGCGCGCGGCCCGGTGGAGGAGATCTATCCCAAAATTATGCAGCAAACCGTCACGGGCTGCAATCTTTTGGAGGTGGACAAGAAATGTTAAACGATATTCAAAAGCACATTTTGCAAGCCGTCGCCGACATGGCGCAGATTCCTGACGGCGCAGTCAATATCCGCACCGATGGGCAAAAGGCATTCCGCCAGAACTCGGAGCATATCGCCATCACCTCCAAGCAGGACAAGGACGGCATCGATATCCGCATTGCACCGGGCACAAAGGACGAATCCGTACACATTCCGGTGGTGCTGACCCAATCCGGCTTTCACGACATGGTCTACAACGACTTTTTCGTCGGCGAGGGTGCAGACGTCACCATCGTGGCCGGCTGCGGCATCCACAACTGCGGCGACTGCGACAGTGAGCATGACGGCATTCATACATTCTATGTCGGAAAAAATGCAAAAGTCCGCTACATTGAAAAGCATTACGGCGAGGGCGAGGGACGCGGCAAGCGTGTGTTGAACCCGCAGACCGTGTTATATCTGGAAGAAGGCGCACAGGTGACGCTGGAAACCAGCCAAATCCGCGGCGTGGACGACACAAAACGTTACACCCGCGCCGAGCTAAACGGTGCGGACGCAGAAATCACCGTGCAGGAAAAACTGCTGACACATGGTGCGCAAAACGCCGTTTCGGAAATGGATATCATTTTAAACGGCAAAAACACCAAGACGCAGGTCATTTCCCGCTCTGTCGCGCAGGAGGATTCCACACAGGTCTTTTACCCGCGCGTGCAGGGCAACAACGCCTGCTTCGGCCATGTGCAGTGCGACTCCATCATCATGGGCGACGCCAAGGTGCGCTCCATCCCGGAGATCGCCTGCAACCATGTAGACGCCAGCCTGATCCACGAAGCCGCCATCGGCAAAATTGCCGGTGAACAGATTTTAAAGCTGATGACCCTTGGCCTGAGCCACGAAGAAGCCGAACAGAAAATTTTGGACGGCTTCCTGCGCTGATCCCAACAAAATTGCGCCGCATCCGCCGAAGCCGGTAGATGCGGCGCTGCTTTTTGCCAAAACGCCCACGCGAACATGGTGTCGCGCGGGCGTTTTTTGGGTTGCGTAATTTGAATCAGTCGCGGCGCAGTGCGTCGATGGGGCTCATGCGAGCGGCCTTGGTTGCAGGGAGCAGGCCGAAGACGATGCCGATGACCATGGAGAAAATCACGGAAATCAGAATCGCAGGGACGCTGATTGCAGTTGGCGCGCCTGTTGCAGACGACAGCAACTGCGCAAGCCCAATGCCGGCGACAACCCCCAAGATGCCGCCCATGCTGGTAAGTACGGCGGCCTCCGTCAAAAATTGCCACATAATGCGCCGTTTTTTGGCGCCAATTGCCTTTTTCAGGCCGATTTCGCTGGTTCGCTCGGTGACGGACACCAGCATGATGTTCATAACGCCGATGCCGCCGACCAGCAG
>CAMDZY010000123.1 GCA_945910975.1 uncultured Clostridia bacterium
ATGCAAAACCAAATATGGTTTTTGCTCACCGCTGTGAGAATCTCACCACGAACATTTTGTTGATGTAAAGTTGTGTTTCAAGTTTTCTCAGGTTTTCGAGCAGCATCAATGCAGCAACAGCTATTGCGGACGGCAACATATATCATATCACGAATCAGAAGCCACTACAACCGGTTTTTTACTGCAAAGACGAAAAAGGACACGGCAAGATGATAAAAACCGCTTAAATCGATGCTAACGGCGCTATAGAGGTATTGCAACAGTGGCGTGAATGACGATTTACAAAATTGTTAGTGGTGGAGGATGCCTTTGTAGGCCGTCGGCAGCGCGCAGGCTTAATGTCTGCGTGCTGCGCCGTTACGGAAAACCATCAAGTTTTGCAAGCAGTTTATCCGCGTTTTCAATTGTCCTGTTTTTTCGGTATGCACATCTTGCTTCCTCTGTTTTTTGCCACATCTTCGCGGTACTGTCAAGCAAATCGGAATTGTAAACGTCAACTACATATTGCTTTAAAATTTCATACTTTTCCCGCTTGCCTTGCTCCGGCGGCATTTGCACGATCCTCGCGTAGGAATACAGGAGGCGGAAACGCAAAAACAGCAATTGTTCCGGATACTTTAGGCCGCTTGGCATCTCTTCATTGCGAAACGCCTTGTCTTCAATTTCGGTGGTGAGTTCCATCGCACCTTCTACCGTCATGTCAATTCCTCCACAACCACATACAGCCCGGGGATCTCCGCCCAAAACTTCTCAATGATTTCCGATGCGACCTGCGCATCGTCTTGCCAAAAATGCAAATCCGTCATGACGTCCTTCAGCAGCTTGACCAGGTTATCCGTGTCCGGCTTGGTGATCCGATACGCACCATCCGAATGCGCCCCACGCGGAAAGCACCACTTGGTTACCAGCCGAACACCACCGGTCAATGGATGAGGCGGCACATAGGCTGCAAGGGCGTCGCGGAACTTCGTGCGGACGGCAGTCAATTCCGCCGGCTCGTAAAAACGCGGCTTGCCATTCACCACACGGACTTTCTTTTCCTGATGCGTTTTTGTCGGTAAACGCATCGGTATAAAAAATCTAATCATCTTGAGAACCTTTCCACACTCCTGCCACGATGTCATAGCGGATGTAATTATTGCGAGCAAGAAAATCCACGAAGTAATTCATAAGTGGTGAGCATTGTGAAATCCATGCGGTAACATCGTCTTTTCGAAAATCGTATCCCTCTGCTGTGCTGCGTTTTAAAGGCGGCATATTCCTAGCGGCGTCAAGTCGTTTATCTTTTGCGCTTTTATGTTTCATTTTAAATAAATCTCCTTACGTTGCATCAAATTATCCTGAATAAATTCTTTTGTCACGGACAGGGGAAGGGAGGTCGGCGGCGTGAGCTTTCGCCGCCTACCTTTCCCCCGTGACCGTCAGGACACGGACAAATTATATACGTAGTATTATAGTTGTCTGTCCGACAGACAAACTCGATGAAAAGTGATTTGTCGGACAAAGGACAAACTCGAAGACAGGACAATACAAAATCGATAAAACTTTTGTCTGTCCTGCGGACAAAATCGAAGAATTTCACCGAATTTGTCCGCTATTTTTTGCGTCCAACATCATCACCATCACGCCAAAAATTCCCGTTTTCCGTTAAATACCGGCCAACTGTTTTTTCGGATTTTCCCATATACTCAGCAAGCGCTCGAATTGTTACATTGCCATTCATGCTGCACGCATCATATGCTGTTTCTATTGCATCGCTGCGCTCTTTCGCGCGATCCTCTTTTGATTTTTTCTTGCTGAAATTCTGCTTCCACGGTGCGCCCTTTGCGGTATAGCCGGCATCTGCATCAAGGTCTTGCAGGACACCGGAATTATCAACCCTATGCCTTGGGTAATCGAACCAGACATTGACCGGTGGGAACTTTGGAAACTCACGCAGCGTGCCCTCTATGCGCCATCCGGTGCGCGCAGCTACCGTCTTTTTTGCTTCTCCGATGTCAGACATCAGCTTGCTGTAAGACGTCGCGCAAAGCCGCTGGCGGCATATTTCCAGCATCTGACTGCTGCTGCACGCATCGTCCTGCGAATACGCTTCCTGCCAGTCCATGACATTCTTTTGCAGGTGCGCAATGCAAAGGTCACACACTGCCTTATTTTCTTCCTGCTGCAAAACGGATTCCGTTAAATCCAGTTCGATCAAGTCCAGCAACGCATCCGGGTCGCGGGCAAACACACCGGAGCCGGATGCACGGTCCATGCTGCGCTTTTGCCCTTGGCTGCCTTTGCTGTGGTGGTGGCAATAAATCACCGCCGCGCCGAGTTCCGTGCAGACCTTGTCGAATTGGTTGCAGAATGCCGCCATCTGATCTGCGCTGTTTTCATCGCCGGTAATGATCTTGTAAATTGGGTCAATAATAATGGCAATATAGTTCTTTTTCTGTGCTCTGCGAATCAGCTTTGGCGCCAGCTTGTCCATCGGGATAGAACGTCCGCGCAGATTCCAGATATCAATATTTGCAATATTGCGCGGCTGCCATCCCATTGCATTATAGATATCACGAAAGCGGTGCAGGCAGCTGGCCTTGTCCAATTCCAGATTTACATACATGATTTTTCCCTGCGTGCATTGCCACTTCAGCCATTTTTCGCCCTCTGCAATCGCACAGCACAATTCGATCAGCGCATAGGACTTGCCAGCCTTGGAGGGGCCGGAAATCAGCATTTTGTGCCCTTGCCGGAGGATACCATCAATCAGCGGCGGCGCAAGTTCAGGCATATTGTTCCAAACCTCAAACAGGTTGTCGGGATCCGGAAGATCATCATTGATGCTTTCGATCCATTCTTTCCATTCCGCAAAGCTGCTTTTGCCGATGTTGGTATCGATCAGGAATTGTTTATGTCCGTTTCTGGTCACACCGGGCATTCTGCTCAGTCTGGACGGGTTTTTGTTCTGGGTATCGACTTCCATGCCGTTTTTCTTTAAAACGGCATATAAGTAATCCACGCGCTTTCTGTATTCCTCTATGGTAGCAGCGTCGATCCGGACAATTGCGTGAACCGATTTCCCGCCGCTGTAGACAAGGCACGCAATCGGCAGCTCCAGTTCCCGGACGATCGCGTTTTGCTTCTCCAGTTCCATCTTGTCGGATTCTACAAGCGCATAACGATAGTCTGTGACATTCTCATTTTTGACGCCCTTGCCATCCAGCGGATTAAAGCGGATCCATGCGCCAACCTCCGGATTGTAATCGCCGAGGACTGCGCCAATGTCACCGTTGCATCGGTTCAATTCCTGAATCAGTTCTCCCGCTGTGCGGTCATATGCGCCCCTAGACGGCAGATGTTTTCCGTCCTTTTCCCATGACTGCGTCACATAGCCAACATTCTCCGTGGATTCAAAGAGTGTTTCAAGATACATGGTCAATTGTTCTACGGGGTCCCAGTGTTCCGGCTCTCGCAGTTCCCGCCCCTCGATCCATCCGCTGTCCGGGATGACGATGCCTTCTCTGTTCCCGATTACGGAATCCCAATCCAGTGCAAAGTCGTCTTCGGTATTTTCAGGCTTCCAGCCGTGTTCTTTTGCCATCTGCACAATCGTCGCGCCGGTAACCGGGGGATTTGCACCGCGAAAGGATTCCCACTTTCGCCGGCACTCCCCGGCATGATACCGGGAATCATAGCGGCTCCATGCATCCCAGTCCTCCCACTTGTATCCCTCATGCTTGAGCGCCATGCCGACATTGACCCAGCCCTGATAGTCCAGTGCCGCAGGGTCAATATAGGGCAGTAATTCCAGAAGATTTAAATTTTCCATTCAATGTCACCATTACTTTAAGATTCGGGCAGGTTATCCGGGACATATTCCGCCGGAACAATATTTTTCGGCGTTTTCCAGTCGTTCGCAGCGATCCGGCCGATCATCTTGCTGGCAGCTTCAAAGCTCCATGTGCCAACGTGTAAAAAGCCGCGTCCTTCCAGCTGCCGTATTTGCTTTGGGGTAGACAGGCCTGCATCGCGGCGCTTGGAAAGGCGGTCGAGCAGCACGGAAGCCTTTCCGGCGGTTTCGATCTCATCTGGCAGAATCCCAAACTTTTCAAGTGCTTCCGTTTGCTTTTTGGACGGCGGCGCCATTTCATAGCCGAATGACGGAACATAGCCCGCCAAATCTTCCGCCTGAATCGACATTTCAAACTGCAAAGGATCCACAAGTCTTTTCTTCCTGCGGCGCATTTCCGCCAGCTGCTTTGCAAGGGCCTCTTCCCGTTGTGCGACTACGTCTTCACTTGCCTGGCGTTCTGCTTCCTCAATATCGACCGGCGCACCGGCAGCTTCGATATTTTCCGTCATTTTCTTTGCCACTTCTGCCGATTCGCAAATCAGGTTTGCAGGGTGGCAAAGTTCGTGGCGCTCTGTATGCCAGAGAAAATCAAGCAGCAGCAAAAACTCCTTGCCCGGTGATAACCGCGTCCCACGGCCAACCATCTGACTATACAGGCTGCGAACCTTTGTTGGACGCAGAACCACAACGCAGTCCACGGATGGGCAGTCCCACCCCTCTGTCAGCAGCATGGAATTACAAAGAACATTGTATTTTCCTGCGTCAAAATCGCGGAGGATTTCCTTGCGATCGGCGCTTTCGCCATTGACCTCCGCAGCCGAAAATCCTTTTTCGTTCAGAATATCTCTGAATTTCTGGGAGGTCTTTACCAGTGGAAGAAAGACCACTGTTTTTCTGCCTTTGCAGTGCTTTACCATTTCTTCCGCAATGGAGTGCAAATACGGATCCAGTGCCGTTCCCAGATCCCCCGCCTTGAAATCGCCGGATTGGACGCCAACACCAGACAAGTCCAGCTTCAACGGAATGGTCAGTGCCTTGATCGGACTGAGATAGCCGTCCCGTATCGCAGCCGGGAGCGTATATTCATAGGCAAGGGATTCGAAATACTGCCCCAAGTTTCGCATATCGCCGCGATCCGGCGTCGCTGTGACGCCAAGGACATTTGCACCGGAGAAGTACTCCAAAACACGCTGGTAGCCGTCAGAGAGGCAGTGGTGTGCCTCGTCGATGATGATACTGTCAAAATAATCCGGTGGGAACTGTGACAGGCGCTTTGGGCGCATTAGGCTTTGCACGGAGCCGACCGTGATCCGGTACCAGCTTCCA
>CAMDZY010000124.1 GCA_945910975.1 uncultured Clostridia bacterium
TGCGGAGCTTGGCAAAGGCATTGCTTTTTTTGCGTTTGGCAGGCATAATTTCGTTTATAAGCTACAACTAAGTTAGCGGGTATATAATTTGTTTGGTTAGGGGGGCGATGGCAAGTGAAACTCCTGTATGCCGAGGACGAAATCAGTATGTCAGAAGCGGTCGTGGATATTTTGTCTTATCACAAATATGTGGTAGACGCCGTGTACGATGGCGCGGATGCGCTGGATTATGCCTTGTCCGAGCATTATGATGGCATTATTTTGGACATCATGATGCCAAAGAAAGACGGTCTGGAGGTACTGCAGACGCTTCGGCAGAAAGGAATCAGCACGCCGGTGCTGCTTTTGACGGCGAAGGCTGAGGTTGAGGATCGGATTCAGGGGTTGGATCTGGGAGCAGATGACTATCTGCCAAAGCCGTTTGCGATGGGTGAGTTGCTGGCCAGGGTACGTGCAATGCTGCGAAGGAAAGATATGTTTACGCCCGATATTTTGCGGTGCGGAAATCTCTCCTTGAATTTGCAAAGCTACGTACTCTCCAGCAACACGCAAAGCGTTGTCCTGCCCAAGCTCGAATATCGGCTGATGGAAATTTTAATGCTCAATCGGGGTATTTACCTGTCAACCGAAGATTTACTGGTGAAGGTTTGGGGCTACAACACCGATGCCGAGCTTGGCGTCGTTTGGGTCTATATCTCTTATCTACGCAAGCGTCTACAGGCACTGAAGGCCAATGTGATCATCAGCGCCAGACGGAATGTGGGTTATACGCTTGAGGTGATCGCATGATCAAAACGCTGCAACGTAAGTTCGTCTTTACCGCTATGATTGCCATCTCCATTCTCCTGCTGCTGTTGCTCGGTGGAATAAACACGGTCAATATTCTCGCCGTGGAGCATCAGACCGACCGAAAACTCTCGATGCTTGCAGAAAATGAGGAAAAGCCCGACAACAATCCCATGCCGCGCGGAAACAAGCCGCCAAAAGAGCCGTTTGGACAAAAAAATGACGACGACTTTATGACCTCCAACTTTTTTGTGGTAGAATTCAATGCCGACGGAGAGATCACCCGCACCGACGTCAGCCGGGTTTCCTCGGTGGAGGAGCAGGTTGCCGAAACGATGGCACAGGAGCTGCTGCAAAAAAATTCCCTGTCGGGCGAGATGGGGCGTTTTCGATATGTACTGTGGGAGCGGCGCATGGGATCCGGAACGGTCGCCGTGTTCCTCGATACCTCCGGTGAACGCGGTTCCTGCGTCCGGATTTTGCTGCTTTCCGTCGCAATCGGTTTCATTTGCTGGCTGATGATGCTTTTGCTGACGATCCTGCTTTCCAAGCGCGCCATCCGGCCGATTGCAGAAAATATGGAAAAGCAAAAGCAATTTGTGACCAACGCAGGGCACGAAATCAAAACGCCGCTCGCTATTATCCAATCGAACACCGAAGCAATGGAACTATACAACGGCGAAAACAAATGGAGTCGAAACATCAAGGCACAGACCGCCCGACTGGATATGCTGACAAAAAATCTGCTGACGTTGGCGCGTATGGAGGAAAACAGTGCAAATTTAAAGATCGCCGATTTTTCTCTCAGCGGGCTGCTGACAGATTGCACCGCCGCCTTTGCCGAGAGCTTGTCCCTGCGGAATATCCGCATGGTAACACACATTCGGCCGGAGGTTTCGTTCTGCGCCAACCGCGAACATATCGCGCAGCTTGTGTCCGTGCTGATGGACAATGCCACAAAATATACAAATACGGACGGCTTGCTTGTTGTATCGCTTGAAAAAAGTGACAAGCACATCCGCATCCAATTGAAAAACACCTGCGACCCATTGCCAACCGTGCCGCCCGATCAGCTGTTCGACCGATTTTACCGCGCCGATGCCGCCAGAACGCAAAAATCCGGCGGCTACGGAATCGGTCTGTCCGTTGCGCAGTCCATCACGCAGGTCTACAACGGCAAAATTTTTGCCGAATATGAAAACGGGGATACCGTTATCTTTACGGTTTGCTTTCCCTGCTAACGGAACTTAAGGAAGCTCTGATTAAATCTGGTGCGCAGATTGCGCAGTCAGATTTTTCGTCGAATCGTGCAAAAGACCCGCAGGAATCCTGACGGATTTCAAGGGGATTTTGTGCGATTCGACGGAAAAGATGCAAGCAAGATGCGTGCCAAGGCACAAGCTGCGATTTAATCAGAGGTTCCTTAAAAATGCAGCCTGTCGAAAAAACAGGCTGCATTTTTTGATTAACCTTCTGTCGGGTGCAATGTTCGCAGAGTCTGTTGAATCAGGTACGGCGTCAGCACAAAGTGGGACGCACTGAACGGATTGATCACAACGGGCTTGTTGAGCCGCAATAATATTGGCAGATAGTCCTGCGGGTCATAGCGGATCATGAGCGTGTTCAGCTTTTTTTGCAATTCTTCTTTGGATGTGAACGCGGGAATAATCTCCCGTCCGTCTTTCAGGGTCAGGGTAATGAGCTGCATTTTAACCGCATCTTTATCCTGTAAGATGATGCTTTTATCCAGATTTTCCGGATCATCAATGGATTCAAGAATTGCTTTTACATCTACTTTGGTTGGGAAAAACAGGGGCGCTACACGCAGTGCAGAGATCATATTATTCCTGATAAAGGCCTCCGTTTTCAAGTCATGCGTCACATTTTCCGACGCATTTTTCTGCATCATTTTTCCACATACAGCAATCACGCTTTGCAAATAGTTCACTGCAATTTCATATGGCAACGTATCCGGCTGTACCGGTTTACGCGCAAAAGGAATCATTCTTTCCCGCTTGGAAAAGCAAATCACATCGTTCTCGGCAAGCTGGTATTTTCTTCCGGGCAATAGGGGGATGTCGTTGACGGAGGTTCCGTTGGTTGAAAAATTGTCCCGGAGGAACCACACATCTTGTTCATGGAAAAACGTTGCGTGATGCCGTGAAATATAGGTTTTGTCGCCAAAATCAAAATCATTGGTATCCCCTCTGCCGACGGTTACGACGTCCTTATGATATTCCTCTGTTCTTTTGTCCACGGTCAACCGCAGTGTGTTGGAGGAAAACCGCGCCGCTTGGCTGTCCTTGCGCAGGATATGCTTGGAAGCATCCGTTGCGGTGTCCGACGTTTTTTTCGCATAGTGCATTTTTCCGCATTTCCGGCACACATAGGTTACGACTTCTCCGGATTCGCTGACCGCAGCAAAATCATGCGCGTCGTTCTCACAATCCAAAAATTTCTTCACATTTTGTCCGCCGATGCACCGGATCACCATATTGGCCAACGTTGCCATGCCATTGACCGTCGGGTGTACGCCGTCCATTGTTTCATAGGGCATATGATAGCCGTACAGATCAATGATCCTGCAACCGTGTTTCCATGCGGCGGTTTCAATAATTTCATTGTACGCCTCAACATTTGCCAGTCCAAAAGCGTTACCCTGCACCTTGCCTGTTGTGCACAGGGTGCAGCACCAAATTTCGCTGCTGGGATAATTCTTTCTTATTTTTTGGAGCATACTGTCATATGCAAAGTCAAACCGTTCGTTCTCATCCTCCGCAGCTTCGTGTGTTTTTGCACCGAAACCCCAGTCGTTTGTTCCGATATAAATTAAAATCACATCCGGTTTTTCGTCTTTGAAATGCAACGCAGACGTGCGCTCATCCGAGCAGGCGGAAGGAAACAGCCGTGTTTCATTCGGATACTTTGTCACCCGGCTGCCGGACCAGGAATTGTTCACCAGCAGCTCGCCGCCAAAGAAATCGATCACCTTGCCCCACCAGGTGTCTGACATATGAAACACACCGGAAGATGCGCAAACGTTGCCGACGTAATGGGGCTTATAGCCCTCCGGATGAAAGCCGGCCAGTGTGCTGATGGAGTCGCCCAGGATGGAAAATTGCTTTCCAAAATACGGATTCCACACCCGATACTGATTGAAATCTGCATCGTATGCAAGGCGTTTGCCGGAGGGTGCTCTATATTCCGCATCTACGGTGGGTGACGCAAACGTTCTGCGAAGCCGTAGCCCCGTCGGACTTGTCGGATTTTGGCCTAATTCCGTTCGGAACACGTTCAGCTTGTCATCCGGATGATCAGGATTTCCCGCAGGCTTGATTGCAAACACGATCTTGCGGAACTGCTCGGCATAACGGTTCTTATCAATGGCATCACGAAATGCCCTTGCAACGACATTCGACGGATTCATAAACGCGCCGCAGCCGAAGGCGCCGAGAATGATCACCTCAACTTGGTGCGCAATGGCGACTTCAAAAATATTTTCGATTCGTTTTTGAAACAATCCCTTTAATACCGTCTTGTTTGTGTACCTTCTGTTTGCAAGGTAAGGCGCAGCACACGTGATGACATCCACCTGGTACCATGCTTTTTGTCTGAGTGGCTTGGGAATGTACCCTTCGTCCTTAAATACCGTTACGCCCTGTGTATAAATCAAACGGTCGGAATAAAAATTGTCGTTTCGCTGTCTGTGGTATTGATAATAGCTCCCAAACACATTTTCCGTACACAAGCAGGCGTAAAGATTACTGCGCAGGCAAAGGTCTTCCTCCTGCGCCACTGCGCCGTTTTGCACGCCGCCACCCGGTACGATCGGATTGGCAAAATTCAATACTGCCGTTTTGCCAAAGGGAAGATATTTCTTTGCGGCAGCCAGGGTTGTATTCTCCTCCACAATAATATCCGCATGAAGCTGCTCCGTTCTCTGCGGCGCCCGGAAGTTTTCAAAATATACGACAGACGACGCGGCCGCCTGTTGCGTCTGCGCTTGCAGGGCAGGGCTCATAAACATTTGCATGGTATCCTGGAATGCTTCGATTCGTTGATTGACATCCATCGTATGTTCTCCTTTGTTTCTGCGCATATGACGCGCCTTATTGACTTTTAACTACCTATATTTTACCAGCATCTGCCCACAGTGTCAAGCACTCTGTGCAAAATGTTACAGTGACGGCTTTCCTGCGGAAAATTTTTCTCTTTCCATTGCCCTAAGGAAAAATTTGTGCTATAATAATCACAAACAGGTGCGCAAAGCGCGCCTTGCGCCATCGGCGCACTTTTTGCGGAGCAAAAAGGTTTGTGTTATTACAGCTATAATTAAAAATCAGCTCGCTGATTTTTGTGCGGCTTATGCCG
>CAMDZY010000125.1 GCA_945910975.1 uncultured Clostridia bacterium
TCATCAGATGCGCGTCCAGTGGCATTTGTGTGATTTTGCGGATGGCGGCAACAACAGGGATGCCGATGGTGATGTGCGGAACAAACATTCCGTCCATCACGTCCACATGAACGTAGTCTGCCCCGGTATCAGACAGCTTGCGGATGTCCCGCTCCAAATTGACAAAATCTGCCGACAAAATCGACGGTGCGACTTTTACCATAAAAATACCTCCAAAAAATTTGTCACAATATCGGTGGAAGTGCGCATAATAATGGCTATGGGGCAGTTTTCAAACGAAGGCTCTCGCCCACGCAGAGGGACTGCCGCATTTTAGATAGGGGGCTGCATTGCAGCCCCCAGCTGCGTCTTACTGAAAATTGTGCCGCAAATGGCATATTTTATTTTATCATATTACCCCGCCCTTTTCCAGAGGAAAACGTATTTTATCTGCAAAATTTCAGTTGCCAAATGAACATCTCCAAGTTTTTGGCTGTTTTCTGCCGCAAAACTGGTGAAATTTCCGTTTTTTCATGCAAGAATTGACAACGGCACAAAATCAAATTATACTATTTATATAATGTATTAGGAAGTGTTAGCATGGTCTATAAGTGGAATGTCACCATTCCCACGCTTTCCGGTCAGCCCCCGCGCCGTGGGTATATTTATCTGCCGGATTACTATGACGACGACCCCACCCGCCGATTCCCGGTCATGTATATGTTCGATGGACACAATGTCTTTTTCGACTCCGATGCCACCTATGGGAAATCTTGGGGAATGAATAGCTATATGTCATGGACAAGGACGCCGCTGATTATTGTTGCGATCGAGTGCAATCACAACGGCGACGAGCGTCTGTTCGAGTACTCCCCTTTCGATTTTGAAAATTCTACCCTGGGCAAGGTGCGCGGCAAAGGGAAGCTCTACATGGACTGGATGGTCAACACGCTCAAGCCGGAAATCGATGCAAAATACCGCACGATGCCCGACCGTGAGCATACGCTCATCTGCGGCTCCTCCATGGGCGGACTGATGGCGCTGTACGGCGCGACACAGTACAACCATGTATTCCAGCGGGCAGCCTGCCTTTCTCCCAGTCTTTGGGTGTCCCCTGTCGGCGTGGTGGAAATGGTCGCCCGTGCCGACATCAAAAACGACACCTGCATCTACATGGATTACGGCAGCGCGGAAATTTTTAACCACGCAGCCAGTGCCGAAACGCTGATCTCCACCGCCCATTTGCTTTTGACCAAGCGGGTGAATCTGGCGTTCCGAATCGTTCCCGGCGGCACTCACTCCGAGGCCTCTTGGGAGCAGCAGATCCCCATTTTTATGGACTGTCTTGGAATCTGAGGTACTGTTATGGAAATTCGCTATATGAAGCATTACAGCGGCCATCTTGGGCGCGATATGGAGTTTAAGGTCTACGGCCATCGCGGCAAGCCTTTCATGTTTATCCCCTGTCAGGCCGGCCGGTTTTATGATTTTGAAAACTTCCACATGATCGACACTTGGGCGAAGTGGATCGATCAGGGACTGATCACCGTTTACGCCGTCGACTGCATCGATCAGGAGGCCTATGCCGATGTCACCGGCGATCCCCGCCGCCGCATTGAGCAGCACGAACGCTGGTTTCATTACATTGTCGATGAAATGGTGCCGACCATCCGCCATCTGAGCGGAGAGCGCAACGGCTTCGATCAATTGATCATTCCGTTTGGCTGCTCCATGGGCGCGATGCACGCGGCCAACCTGTTCTTCCGTCGCCCGGATTTGTTTGGTGGCGTGCTGGCGCTGTCCGGCCTTTATGATTCGCATATGTTCTTCGGCAACTACATGGATGATCTGCTCTATCAGAACACGCCTTGCGTCTACCTCGACGGCATGGCGCCGGATCATCCTTACATTGCCCTCTACAACCAGCGGAAAATGATTTTCTGCGTGGGGCAAGGCGCATGGGAGGACGAATTGGAAGCCAGCACCGCTTGGCTGCGCGATGTGTTGCAGCGCAAAGGAATCCACGCGCAGGTCGATTTCTGGGGTCACGACGTCAGCCACGACTGGCCGTGGTGGTTCCGGCAAGTTGACCATTATGTTCCGCAATTTTTATAAGCGCCGCGCAAGGAACATTTTCGCTTGAATGATACAAATGGAAAAAGGAGATAGAACAGTGAAAAACTTCATTTTTATTTCCCCAAATTTTCCGGACAGCTACTGGAAATTTTGCGCGGAACTGAAAAATAACGGAATGCGGGTGCTGGGAATCGGCGATTGCCCCTTTGACCAGCTGAAGCAATCCTTGCGCGATTCGTTGCATGAATATTACAAGGTCACCAATTTGGAAAACTACGATGAGGTTTTCCGTGCCGTTGCATTTTTCACTTATAAATATGGCAAGATCGATTGGCTGGAATCCAACAACGAATACTGGCTGGAGCGCGATGCCGCTTTGCGGACGGCGTTCCACATTACCACCGGCTTCCAGGAATCCGATATGCATCGGATCAAGCTGAAATCTGCGATGAAGGCCTACTACGCCAAAGCCGGCATCCGCACGGCGCGCTATCACATTGTAGATGATTATGAATCCACCCGCGCCTTTGCCAATCAGGTGGGCTACCCTGTCGTTGTCAAGCCGGACAACGGCGTCGGTGCGAACAATACCTACCGCCTGCGCAGCGATACGGAGCTGCAATACTTCTTCGCTACCAAGGATTCCAACACGTACATCATGGAGGAATTCATCAACGGCCAGGTGCGAACCTATGACGCCATTGTGGACTCCAACGGGCAGCCGCTTTTTGAGAGTGGCAACGTCACGCCGGAATCCCTGATGGACATTGTTAACACCAACGGCAACTCCATCTATTACATTGTCAAAGAGCTTTCGCCCGAAATGCGCGATTTGGGACGCCGGACGGTGGCTGCCTTTGGCGTAAAGAGTCGTTTTGTGCATTTGGAATTCTTCGTTTTGAAAGAAGATCAGCCAAATGTAGGCAAAAAGGGCGATATTCTCGGTCTGGAGGTCAATATGCGCCCCGCAGGCGGCTACACGCCGGATCTGTTCGATTTCTCCAGCGAAACGGACGTGTATAAAATTTGGGCAGACATGGTTGCCTATGACCGCGTGACGCTCCCCCTGAACCGGCCGCATCACTATTGCGCCTTCTGCGGACGCCGGGATGGGAAGAACTTTGTGCTCAGCCATGATGACATCATAAAGAAATACGGCAAGAGCATTAAAATGTCCGGTCGGATTCCCAAAGCACTCTCCGGTGCCATGGCCGACCAGATGTACGTGGCAAATTTTGACACGGAAGAAGAAGTGCAGGAGTTCTACAAGGGCCTGCTGGAAACAAAGGAATAAAACCAATCCCGCCGACACAAAAGCAGTGTCAGCGGGATTTGTGCGTTATGCGATGTTACGCCGGAACAGGATGCAGCCTTCTTCCAGCTCATTCCAGCAGTTGACCGGCGCATCCTTGGTCGGTTCAAAGCCGCAGGCGGAATGTAATTTCATCGAGATCGAATTATTGTCCGCAATGATGCACTCGACCGTCTTTGCGCCCAAATGCTCCAAATACGCAATGCTGTCTTTCAGCAGCAATTTACCGTAGCCTTTTCCGCGCAGCTCCGGCACTGTTTCCACTGCTTCCAAAAACCACTTGTCAGGGCTTGTTGCAATGGCTCTGAGCGCACTGACCCAGTGGCCATCCACTTCTTCCACCAATACCAGCTGCGTTTGCTCGCTGACAAAGTCCTGCAAAAATTCTGCGTAGGCATTGTGCATTTCCTGTTCATCGCCAAAATTCTCTCGCATATCTGCCATCGATTCGTCATATACCGCAAACAGCTTCGCAACCGTTTCCGGGCAGATGTCCAATACCCGAACCAACAAAGCTATCCCTCCAATCTTTTCTTGCTTTCTCCCAGTCTAGCACGAAACACCCTCCGTTGCAATAGCTGTAACAGATAAGGTGCAAAATTTTTTATAAATTTCTCGATAAACACCATATAACACTTGACAACAGTTCTATTCTGTTATATACTGTTTATGCAAGGAGGGATCCCATGAGATTGATTATCCAAACTTCTTCGATGGTGCCAATTTATGAGCAGATCGTTGACCAAATCAAAACACTCATCCGCAAGGGTGAACTAAAAGAGGGCGATAACCTGCCGTCTGTCCGCGTGCTGTCAAAAGAACTGAAAATCAGCGCGCTGACCGTGAAAAAAGCCTATGACGCATTGGAGAGCGAGGGCTTTGCCGTGACCGTCCACGGAAAGGGCACCTACATTGCCGCAATCAATTCCGGGCTTTTGCTGGAAGAACAGCGAAAAGAGCTGGAAGTCGATCTGGAACGCGCCATTCAAAAGGGACGGCGCTGCGGCATCCGTGACGAGGAAATCAGAAGCCTATTTGAATTGCTTTTGGAGGAATAAACCATGCTGAAAATCGAGCATTTGAAAAAAATTTATAAAAATTTTACCTTGGATTGCTCTTTAGAGGTCAAGCCGGGTGCAATCACCGCCCTAGTCGGGCAAAACGGCGCCGGAAAAAGCACCACGTTTAAGGCAATTCTGGGTTTGATTCGCACGGACGGCGGCAGCGTGACCGTTCTTGGGAAAGCGCTTTCGCAGTTCACGCCAAAGGACAAAGCCAAGCTCGGCGTGGTTCTCTCCGACTCCGGCTTTAGTGGGTGCTTTACCCTTGCAGATGTGCTGCCCATTCTCAGCAGCACTTACGCAAACTTTGACGCTGCCTATTTTACCGAACAGGCCAAGCGGCTGCGATTGCCGTTTGATAAAAAAATCAGCGAATTTTCCAGCGGCATGAAAGCAAAGCTCAAGGTTTTGGTCGCCGTTTCTCATCACGCCAAGCTGCTGCTGTTGGATGAACCGACTGCCGGTCTGGACGTCATTGCCAGAGATGAGCTGCTGGAAATCCTGCGGGATTTCATGGAGCAGGACGCCGAGCGCGCGATTCTAATCAGTTCGCACATTTCCAGCGATCTGGAAACGCTGTGTGATGATGTTTATTTCATTCACGAGGGGCATATCATCCTGCATGAAGATATCGACGTTTTGTTGAGCGATTACGCCTTGCTAAAGGTCGATGCGGTGCAGTTTTCCCAGTTGGACAAACAATTTCTTCTCCTCACAAAACAGG
>CAMDZY010000126.1 GCA_945910975.1 uncultured Clostridia bacterium
AGCGCCGCCGGTTGATGACATGGATTGGTTGCCCTGTGGTGCTGATTTTTATGGCGATGACCGGCTTTAGTCCATCGGTTGTTCGTGCCGGACTGATGCAGATTATCCTGTTGATGGCACCGGTTTTAAACCGTGAGAACGACTGGACAACGACATTTGCATTTTCTTTGGCAGTCATTTTGCTGGGAAATCCGTGGGCAATCGCAAGTGTCAGCTTACAGCTGTCCTATGCTGCCGTTGTGGGCATCGTTCTGTTTTCCGGCAGAGCGCATCGGGCGATGACGCAGTCGGAAAAAGTGAAGGCGTGGAGAAAGGCGCACAAGTTGCTTACAAAGGTCTATGACTATGTAGCGGCGACGATCTCCACGACTTTCGGCGCGCTGGTATTCACAACGCCGTTGGTTGCGTTGTATTTCGGCAGCGTGTCGCTGATGCCGTTTGTCACCAACTTGCTGACGCTGTTTGCTGTAAGCGGTTGCTTTGCACTTGGATTTGTGGCAACAGTTGCGGGCTGCATTCTGCCCGGCGTGGGACGGGTGCTTGCATGGCCGGCGGCATGGTTGGCGGAGTATATTTTGTGGGTGAGCCATGCAATTGCGTCGGTTCCATATGCCGCAGCCGGAATGCGCAACCCGTATCTGCTGGCGTGGCTGGTGTTTTCTTATTTGATATTGATACTGTGCATTCGTCCGGGAAGGCCAAAGCTGCCCGCGATTTGTTGCACGGTTTTGGCGCTGCTTTGCAGTATTTTCCTTTCCGCTCTTGCGGCCAATCGTGGGGATTTTCGCGTAACGGCGCTGGATGTGGGACAGGGACAGTGTGTTGTGATGCAGAGCGGCAGTTTCTCCGCCATGTTTGACTGTGGCGGAAGCGATGCCAATGTGTCGGGCGAATTGGCGGCACAATTTTTGGAAGAAAGTGGCAAACGGACACTGGATGTTTTGGTGTTGAGCCATTATGATAAAGACCATGTGGGCGGCGTGCCGCAGCTGCTTTACCGGGTGCGTGTTGGTTTGCTGCTTCTGCCGGATGTGGAAGATGAAGGCGGGATGCGACAGAAAATCGAGCAGATGGCCAAAGACAGCGGTACACAAATTGCCTATGTGCGTCAGGATACGGAATTGACATTTTCCGGCGGGAGCTTGATGGTATTTGCGCCGCTGCTGCATACGGATTCCAATAATGCCAGCTTGTGCGCACTGTTTTCCGCGTCGGACGTGGATTTGCTCCTGACGGGAGATTTGAATCGGACAGGGGAGCAGTGCCTTTTGGCACAGAAGCAGTTGCCGGATCTTGAAATTCTGGTTGCCGGACATCACGGCGCAGAGGACTCCACCGGAGAAGCGTTGCTCCAACGTACAAAGCCGGAGCTTGTGCTGATTTCGGTCGGAGAAAATTCCTACGGACACCCGGCGCCCGATTTGCTGCAGCGAATCAAGAAAGCCGGGGCAGAGGTAGCACGCACGGACGAGCAGGGAAGCATTACCGTCTGGAGGTAAACAATGGCAAAAAAAGACGCCGGGACAGACGCCGGCTATCAAAAACTAAAGAGCGACCTGCGTGCCAAAACGCCGGGAAAGCTGTATGTTTTCTACGGCGAAGAAGCCTATCTGCGGGCGCATCATTTGCAGCTGCTGAAAAAGACACTGGTGGACGGGCTGACGGAGGAATTCAATTTCCACCGCTTTACGCCGGAGAATTTCTCCATGGACGCACTGAGCGACAGTGTGGAGGCCTATCCCATGATGGCCGAGCGCAGCATGGTGCAGGTGGAAGAACTGGACTTGTTCAAGCTGTCCGAGGCAGAGCGGGAGCGCATGATTGCAATTTTATCGGATATTCCAGACTATTGCTGTGTGGTTTTTGTATATGAAACCGTGCCGTTCAAGCCGGATAAGCGCCAAAAGAAGCTGTGGGACGCCATTTCGCAGAACGCTACTATTGTGGAGTTCCGCAAGCAAGGCGAGCGTGAGCTGTGCGATTGGATTACCCGCCATTTTGCCGCACAGGGCAAACAGATCGATTTCGAGCTGTGCCGCTACCTGATCGTGCAGACCGGTGGCGCAATGACAACGCTGAACGGAGAAATCGGAAAAATCGCTGCCTTTTGCAGTGGCACAAAGGTAACGAAGGCGGATATCAATGCCGTGGTGGAACCGGTTTTGGAGGCGGTGGTGTTTGATATTTCCAATGCGATCGCCGCAGGCAACTTTTCCCTTGCACTGACGAAGCTGCGCACCCTACTGCAAAAGCAGGAGGAGCCAATCTCCATCATGGCGGCCATTGGCAGCCAGATGCGTAGGCTGCACGCGGCGCGGGTTTTGATCGACAGCGGCAAGGGCGCAGACAGCCTGATGCAGTTGTATGGCCTTGGCGAATATCCTGCCAGATTGACCATGAACCAAGCGGGGCGGTTGTCCACTGCGTTTTGCAGACGGGCCGTTTTGCTGTGCCTACAGACCGATGAACAACTGAAAACAAGTGCCGACGCACCGGAACGGTTGTTGGAGCTGCTGATTTTGCAGCTTGCGCAGGGGGATAAGGCATGATTCACGTCAGGCAGGCAATTGTGGTGGAGGGGAAATATGATAAAAACGCTCTCAAACAGTTGGTGGACGCCCCCATTTTTGAAACCAACGGCTTTGGCGTGCTCAATGACAAGGCACTGCTGCGGCTGCTGCGTGCCGTTGCGGAAAAGCGCGGCTTGATTATTCTGACCGACCCGGATGGCGCGGGGTTTGTGATTCGCAATTATTTAAAGGGAGCGCTGCCGAAAGAGCAGGTGCTGCACGCCTATGTTCCGGACATCTACGGCAAGGAGCGCCGCAAGGCACAACCCGGTAAGGAGGGCAAGCTCGGTGTCGAGGGAATGCGGCCGGAGATTTTGCTACAGGCGTTAAGGGATGCCGGCGCAGAGCTTGACGGCCAAAGCCGAACGCCAAGGCAGCAGGTCACCAAGCAGGACTTTTTCGCCTGCGGCCTGTCCGGACAGGCTAACAGCAAGGCGCGCAGACAGGCGCTCAAGCGCCGCTTGGGACTGCCGGAGCATTTAAGCAGCAATGCACTGCTCGAGGCAGTAGGATTATTATATGACAGAGAGGAATTTCTTGCGCTGATGGCGCAAGGTGACGATTTATGATTGACATTTCCGTGCGGGAGCTGACCAAATCCTTTGAGGTGGGCAGTATCCTGTTGGACAAATTGACCTTTGAAATCAACGAGGGCGAACGCGTTGGCATCATGGGCAGAAACGGCTGTGGGAAGACCACCTTGTTCCGGATTTTGTGCGGCGAAATCGAAGCCGACACCGGCGAGATCGTGGTGGCGAACGGCAAAAAGCTGGGGCTGATTTCTCAAATTCCCAAATATCCGCCGGGCTATACGGTGGAGCAGGTCTTGCGGACGGCGTTCTCTGAATTACAATCGATTTCCAAGAAGCTGAAGCAGCTGGAGGAAAAAATGACCGCCCATCCGCCCAAAGAACTGCTCAACGAGTATGACAGACTTTCCAACGCATTTTTGGTGGGCGGCGGCTACGACATGGACGTGGAAACCGACAAGGTCTGCAACGGCCTGGGCATTGATGCGATGCAGCGCGAGCAGCTGTTTGACAGTCTGTCCGGCGGCGAAAAGACAAGGGTGAATCTGGCACGGCTGCTTTTGGAAAAAACGGATATCTTATTATTGGACGAGCCGACGAACCACTTGGATTTAAAGAGCGTGGAGTGGCTGGAAAATTATATTCTCCACTTTAAGGGCACCGTTTTGACCATTTCCCACGACCGCTATTTCCTCGACCGTGTGGTGCAGCGCATCATCGAAATTTCCGAAGGCCATGCCGAGTACTACAGCGGCAACTATTCGTTCTATCTTGAGGAAAAGCAGGCAAGATTCAACCTGCAAATGAAGCAGTACGAAACCGAACAGGCCAAGCTAAAGCAGCTGGGCTATACCTTGGAGCGCATGAAGGGCTGGGGCATTAACAACCGCGTGCTTTACCGTCGCGCCATGTCCATCCAGCACCGTATGGAACGGATTGAAAAGACCAAGCGCCCCACGAGGGAAAAGACAATGCGTGCGCGGTTTGGCCAGCGGGAATTCTTTGGCGACGAGATATTGAGCGTCAAAGGAATGTCGATGGAGTTTGGCGAAAAACATCTGTTTTCGGACGTGGAACTGACCGTTGCAGGCGGCGAGCGGATCGCACTGCTCGGTGACAACGGCATCGGCAAAACGACCTTTTTGCGCGGCTTGCTGGGTGAGCTTCCGGCGGCGGGCAAAATTCGCTTTGGCCCGTCGGTGAAATACGGCTACCTGCCGCAGATCATGCATTTTGAACACCCGGAACGCACATTGTACGACACCATGCTCTATGAAAAAAATTGCACGCCGCAGGTGGCACGCGACCGCCTTGGCGCGTTTATGTTCCAGGGCGAGGATGTGTTCAAAACAGTCAGCACACTCTCCGGCGGGGAGCAGTCGCGGCTGCGGCTGTGTATGCTGATGGACGAGAAAATCAATCTGCTGATTTTGGACGAGCCAACGAACCATTTGGATGTGGCGTCCAGAGAGTGGATCGAATGTGCCATTGATGAATATGAGGGCGCACTGCTGTTTGTGTCGCATGACCGCTATTTTGTAGAAAAATTTGCCACCCGCATCTGGGAGATGAAGGACGGCGGCATTGTGGACTATCCTTATGGCTATGCCAAGTACCGCGCCGTGCAGGAGCGCGAAGCGATGGCAAAGCCGGCTGCGCCTGTGCGGGAGAAAAAAGAAAAGCCGCGCAGTGGCAGCAAGGAAGCGGAAAAACTGGTGCGCCGGTTAGAGCGCGAGATCGAAAAACAAGAGCAGCTCTTGGCTGAGCTGTCGCAGCAGTTGGAAGCGGCTGCAACTGATTATCAGCAGCTTTTAACGTTGACGCAGGAGCGTCAGGAGCAGGAAGAAATCCTGAACGATTTGATGGAGCAGTGGGAAGCTGCCGTAGAAACCAATGAATAAAGGAGCGATTTGTTATGAGTGAAGCGTGTAACGGAAATTGTAGCGCTTGCGGTGAAAACTGCGAGAGCCGCCAGCAGGAGAGTATGCTGGCAGCGTTGCATCCAAAGTCCAAGGTCAACAAGGTGATTGCTG
>CAMDZY010000127.1 GCA_945910975.1 uncultured Clostridia bacterium
CGTAACTGCACAGTGTCGCTCCCGCTGCACAAAATCGTGTTCATAGAAAGTCATGGACGGATTTCCGTTTTTCACAGCGAAACGGATTATCATACATATATGCGCCTGTCGGATATTGAAAGCGCGTTGTGCGGGAAAGGCTTTTTACGCATTCATCGGTCTTATATTGTTAATTTAGCACACTGTGTTGCGCTCAAGAATTATCAGGCCATACTCGATACCGGAGAAACACTGCCCTGCAGTCGGAAGGAATATTCAAATCTGCTGCGGAGCTTCATGCGTTGGAAGGGGGTTCATGGATGATGGGAATTGATTTATTAGCGGCAGGCACAGAATATCTGTGTGCGATGCTGGTGATGTCTGCTTTCTTTGCCCGACGGAACCGTAACAAGTGGATTCAACTGGGCGCAGTACTCCTTTGCGGTTTCGTTCATATATGCCTGTCTATGTTTACCAACAGTTGGCCAATGGCACTTAGAAGCGCCTTCATATGGGCAAATTGCTTTTTGGTGTGCGAAATCTGCTATTGTGGAAGCACTTGGAAGCGGATCTTGATTATCCTGCTTTTCTGGGCTGTCGCTTTTGCGATCGATATGTCTGTATTAACAGTGTGCATGGCCGTAATGGGCCGATCTGCCAAAACCGCGCTATCTCCAAGCACCGGCTATTTGATTTCTATGTTAATTGCCAGAACGCTGCTGCTTTCTGTTTGCTTTGCTGGTGGCCACATTGTCCGCCGCCAGCATCGGAAACAAGAACGCAACGGCGTAATTTGGGTATGCCTGCTGCTCATTCCGCTGTATACCATTATCGCAATCAGCGCAATTTTCAGCAATGCAATGGAGGGCGGCGCATTATCCGGCAACGCAGTTGTGCTAAGTGGAGGACTTCTCTGTGTCAATGTCCTGTTATGCTTGGTGGTAAATAAGCTGGAACAAAACCGGCTGATGGAGAAAGAGAAGAAACAGCTTCAGGCAGAGGCCGCGCACAATTTAGAGCTGGCAAAAATGTATCAGGATTCGTTCAAGCAGCAGAGGAAGATAACCCATGAATTCCGCAACCAGCTTGATGCTATGGGAAACTTGCTTGCCCAAGGCGAGCATAGCCGGGCACTTGATTATGTGCGGCATTTGCAAGCTACCGCACAGGAAGTTGTGCCATTCATCCGTACAAATCATCCCATGGTTGATGCAATTCTGAACCAAAAGTATCAGCAGGCAGCCAAAGAGGGCATCGGGATGCGGATCGATTGTAATGATCTTTCTGCGATTCCTTTGGAAGACGGCGATCTTGTCACCCTTTTGGGGAATATTCTGGACAATGCGATTTTGGCCAGCATGCAAACGGAAGAAAAACAGATTTTGCTCCGCCTATGGCAAGCGCAGGGCGTTTATCAGTTGATTGTCCGCAACAGTTGCCCGAAGCATCGCGTTGAATCCGCAAAGCAGGCGCGTATGCTTCACGGATTCGGTCTGGAGCTTGTGTGCGCTGTCCTGGAAAAGTACGGTTATCCCTATTTCTTTGATCAAATTGAAAACTTGTATGTTTTTTCTGCTGTTCTCGGTTGAAAGCTACAATTGGTGACATTTACCTACCGTTTGTGCAAAATCTATTTACAGTTTGTGCATATTGTGCTACTATAAATTTGAAAATTGTGGATTTGTACAATCCGGAGCAGATGATAGTAAAATTTTTATGCGAAGGAGTTTGTCATGCTGATACAAATTTGCTCGAACTTGACTGAGCGATTTATCCGAAATGGCATTTTAGACCAAAGCCTTACAGATTGGTGTATTTACTGGCTGCAAAAGAAAATTTTAACTGCACTGGCCGTTTCGCTAATGCTTATTCTCGGTAGCCCAATCTTTGGTTTCGATGTGACCATATGCTTTTTACTTGGACTGTTCCCGCTGCGGCGCCGCCTAATTGGTTATCATACCAAGTCACCGTATACTTGTATCATTCTATCTGTAGGCATTATGCTGCTGGCATTACTGTTAAATAGCACTTTCAATCAACGAATATCCCTGGTATTTAGCCTTGTAAATTTCATGATTTGCTTTACACTCGTCGTATGTGTTTTGTCAGATCAAACAGATCCGCGATTGCACCTAACGCACGAGGAAGTAAAGGAGAATCATAGGCTAGCCGTTCAAATTCTTGCTTTGGTAAGCGTCGCAGGTGTTGTAGTTGCGTTGCTCTTGCATTCTTCCCAATGCTTATCTTCATGTCAAATGGGAATTATGGCAGCTGTATCATCTGCTGCTTATAATAAACTAAAACAAATTATGGAGGCATCTACACATGAAAAAAATCACTGAAGTAGCGAAAAGATTGGCGGGTAAGCATATTCAAAAATCCGTTTTAAGGCAAAAAAATGAATGGCCGGTCACAAGCTATCCAATCTATTTCCAGCCGGAACGGCCACAAACAGATGAAAATGCAAGCAAAAACCAGAAAACCTAAAAACGAAACTACGGAGCAACATTGTGGCACGAAGTAGCGTTTCTAACAAGCCGAGTTCCTTTCATAATCATATTTTTTGATAATAAATGAATGGCCATCATTTGTTATAGTAAGTGACTAATAATTGCAATACAGGTACCGTAAAGCTGTCATTCTACCGGGAAGCATTCCGAGTGGCCGTATATTGATTGCGACTGGGTCAAAAATAATCAATACCTACTAAAAAAGGAGATACTATGAAACAGATGAAGCAACTCCTATCGGCCATTTTGGTTTTGGCCATGGTATTCCAGTTGATGTCGCTACCTACTTGGGCAGTGACGTCGGAAGATAACCCGTCAGGAAATATTAACACAATGAATGCCGAGGAAGCAACGGCAGCGGAAATCAGCGACAAGGAAGCATATGTTTTATATGAAGTAGACGACTTGCGAGAAGAATCAGAAAAACACTTCCGCATGAGCGACGGTACCTATATTGCGGTCAGTTACGGAGAGGCAGTTCACTATCAGGACGCAGACGGCAATTGGCAAGAAATCGACAACACACTTCTGCAGGCTACGGGCGATCGTGCAATGGCACGAAATGGCGTATCTGCTGAACCGGTCGTTTTTGAAAGCCGGAACGGCAATGAATTGCGGCAGTTTGCAGCAGAGTTCCAATCGGATTCGCCTTTGTTCGCAATGTCAAACGGAAAATTTAGCTTGAGTATGTCTGTCGTTCTGCCAGAAGCGGAGAAAAGCGCTTTTCCTGCAGATATGGATGATACGAACACTGACACTGAAGCAGCGGCCACAACGGATGTGACTGCTGCGACCGAAATGCAAGAGCCAGTAGACACATCGGAAGCGATAGAGGAAACGGTTGCATCAGACCCAGCGGCAGAAGAGGCGACTGAACCGGCACCGACAGAAGAACCTGACGAATCAGACACAGTGTCAGAAGATCCAACCGAGCCTACGTTGACGGAAGAACCTGCTGAATCGGACACAGCGTCAGAAGATCCAACCGAGCCTACGTCGACGGAAGAACCTGCTGAATCAGACACAGCGTCAGAAGATCCAACTGAGCCTGCGTTGACGGAAGAACCAGTCGAAGCAGACACGGCGTCAGAAGAAGCAACTGAACCTGCGCCGACAGAGGTTCCTGTCGAGAATACGCCGGTCGCAAGCGAAATGCCTGTGGACGTGATTGAGAAAACTCCAATTATGGCAGCGGTTGAAAATCCAGTGCAAGCGGAAAGAGCCACTGCGCAAGAAAATTTATCTCTGGAGGAGCAAATTGCGCCGAAGCTGCTGACTTCTTCGGTATCTTACCAAAATGTTTGGCAAGATACAATCCTTCGGTATCAACCTATTGGTCGCAATGTTAAGGAAAGTATCTTGGTAGCAAAGCCGCAAAGCAGCTATGAATACTTGTTCCGCCTAGAGCTTACTGGCTTAAGGCCCTTGCAAAATGGAGACGGCTCGATTTCTCTCTTAGACGAGAACGATAACGAAGTCTATTACATCCCGCAGCCTTATATGGAAGATGCCGATGGCGCGTTTTCGAGTGCTGTGCGCTATACATTGACCGAAGATGGCGAGAGCTACTTGCTGGCAGTCACCGCCGACGCTGATTGGCTCAACGATGAAAGCCGCGTATTCCCCGTGATGATTGACCCCTCAGTGAACGAAAACAACAGCGGCGTCACCGACCATATTATTACAACTTATGTCAACAGTGGTAGGCCAAACGCAACGTCCTATAGCAATACCGGGTATATTCGGTGTGGTTACTATAATAATACTGCCTATGATTCCGATTGCACCGGAACCTGCAAGGGGTTCATCTATGTCAAGGATCTGCCCACCTTGCCGGATGGCTGCGTTGTAACGGCTGCGGCATTACGTCTGTTCAAAGAAAAACATGGCGGCAGTGAATGTTATCCGGAGTTGTATACCTCAACATTGTCTGCCAGCTACAGCAACATTGAAACCTATCTGAACAACCTGACATGGAACAATCACATGAACGGACTGGTCTACGGCGGTGCCACAACCGCAGCGGAACGTTCTGCGTTGGATTATGTCAAAGAGGAGGCATATATTGCCTACACCCAGCACTGGGATATCACACCTGCTGTGCAGTCATGGTATTCCGACTCCACCGCAATATCCAGACTTCTGGTAATGGACACCGGCACCACACTCAGCAGCAACGCCCGTGCCACCTACAGCGGCTATAAAAATGCGGAGCCAACTCATTGTCCAACCTTGATTGTCTACTATCAGAATATGGTTGGCGTAGAGAACATCTACGGTTACCATACGCAGTCTATCGGTAGAGCCGGAACCGGATATGTGAACAATTTCACGCTGGGTCTGACCATGCAAAATACCCTCGCTACGTCGCCGAGTGAAGTGGCCCCCTTCTCCCTGAGCCTGGTTTACAATTCCTCCAATGGCAAAACCAGTTGCACCTCCGGCTCTATCCATACAAAGAGTTATGCCATGAACATCGGACAGGGCTGGAAAGCGTCCGTTCAGCAGAGTGTCGTCAGCAAAACCGTTGGCAGCACCACCGACCTTAGTTACACGGACGCAGACGGCACGGAGCATTAGTTCCAAAAGTCCGCCGGTGTCTATAAGGGCGAGGACGGTCGT
>CAMDZY010000128.1 GCA_945910975.1 uncultured Clostridia bacterium
AACGCCGATCATCATGCTGACTGCAAAGGGGGAAACCGAGGACAAGGTGACCGGCCTGAAAACCGGCGCGGATGACTACATCACCAAGCCCTTTGAAATGAAAGAGGTTTTGGCTCGCGTGGAGGCGGTGCTGCGCCGCAGCGGGGTGGAGGTCGGAAAAGTCGGCAAGAAGCTGACCTTTGACAAGCTGACGATCGATATGGATGCGTTTGAACTGACGGTGGACGGCAAAAAAATATCCACCCCGCCCAAGGAAATGGAGCTTTTGTATCATCTGGCGTCCAATCCCAACAGAGTATTTACCCGTAACCAGCTACTTGATGAGGTCTGGGGGTTTGACTACTTCGGCGATACACGCACGGTAGATGTTCATATCAAGCGCCTGCGGGAGAAGCTCGAGGGTGTTTCGCCTGCGTGGTCACTCAAGACGGTTTGGAGCGTAGGCTATAAGTTCGAGGTACAATAATTCATGACAACAAATTATCATCGCCAATTCCGCACGATGGCTTCGCTGCTTCTGGTGGCAATTTTGATTCTTGGCTTGGTGTTTCATATTTTTTTGTATGACATCACCCTGTCGAACAACGAAGATGCGCTCTACCGCAATGCCAGTGCCATGGCGGATTTGACGCAAACCTACTATGAAACCGGCAGTATGACGCAGGTGGTTGCATACTGGATGAATCTTTCCTTTGCTGCGCGCACATCCGGGTCAAAAATGTTGTTGTGCGACGCGCAGGGGAGGGTGCTGCTCTGCTCGGAAGATATTCAAGGCTGCTCGCACACCGGCAAGTGGGTTGCGGACGGGACGGCGGAGAAGGCCGCTTCGAGAGGACGCGTCGCTTCCACGTCTATGACGTCTGATATTTATTCCTCTGCGCATCTTTCCGTGGCGGTACCGGTGCTAAGTGGGAAAGGGAAGCTGCTTGGGGTAGTTGTTGCATCGTGTGAAATGGCCAAAGTGAACCGCACGATCAAGCGTACAACCTCTGTATTCTTCCTGACTGCACTTGTGGTCATGGCAATTACGCTGTCTTGTATGCTTGCGCTCACAAAGCAGCAGAATAAACCGCTGCGGGATCTGGCGGAAACGGCACGCCGCCTGGGTCACGGCAATCTCGAGGCCAGAGTTGCGGTAGGCAGTGGCTGCTCCAAGGAGTATGAGGAACTGGCAGTTGCGTTTAATAATATGGCGACCAGCTTGCAGACATCGGAAAAACAACGCCAGGAATTTGTTGCAAACGTTTCCCATGAGCTGAAAACGCCGATGACCACAATTGCCGGTTATATGGACGGTATGCTTGACGGTACAATTCCGAAGGAACAGCACGAGCACTATATGCAAATCATCTCCAGTGAGGTACGCAGACTTTCGCGTCTGGTACGCAGTATGCTCGATATTTCCCGCATCCAGAGCCAAGGCGTGGACAGCGGCCGAAAGTGCCGTTTTGATATCTGCGATCTGGTAGGGCAGACACTGCTGAGCTTTGAAAAGCGCATTACCGACAAGGGACTGGATGTTCAGGTGAACATGCCGGACAATCCCACTTTTGCCTATGCCGATCCGGATGCAATTACCCAGGTGATTTACAATCTTCTGGACAATGCCGTGAAATTCTGTGAGGAAAGCGGTACGCTTGGCCTCAACGTCCGGCCGAACGGAACTAAGCTGCGGGTTTCCGTTTCCAATACCGGCGCCACGATTTCCCCGGAGGAGCTGCCGCTGGTCTTTGACCGCTTCCACAAGGAGGATAAGAGCCGCAGCATCAATCCGGACGGAGCAGGACTCGGATTATATATTGTGAAAACCATTATCTGCGGTCATGGGGAAGATATTTCTGTGATGTCCAGGGATGGCAAGACGGAATTTACCTTTACTTTGCCCTATGTCAAGCAGCGCGGAAGGGAGGAACACAACGATGGACGAGTTTACACCGATGGAGCCGGCGGAGATTCTGGAGGTTGATAAACCCGTCAGGCTCCCACCGGAGGAAACCGGATATTACGGCACGGTGCCTGCACCCAAAAAGCGCCGTCATGTGGGTTTGATTGTGTTTTTGTGCGTGCTGCTGCTGGCAGTGGGCGGTATATTCGTGCTGGTGAATTTCTATGAGATCCGCATTGAACGCTCCGACGATGGCTACAGTGTGATCGTTCAGCGGCGGGGCAGCAGAAGCGCAACATCGGAAAAGAGCGAAGCCAACGTTCCGGATTTTCGGTTGGAAAACACGCAGACTTCCGATACCGCATCTGAGCCGCTGAGCTTGCAGGAGATTTATCAAACAGTCAGTCCCAGCGTGGTTGCTGTGAGTGCCGACGGCACACAGAGCATCGGCTCCGGTGTGGTGATCAGCGAGGATGGATATATTGTCACCAGCTACCATGTGGTAGACGGTGGCACATCCGTTGAAGTACAGCTGCTCGATGGCGATACCTATCGCGCCGGCGTGGTGGCCAGCGACGAGGTGAGTGATTTGGCGCTGCTGAAAGTCGATGCAACCGGTTTGACCCCGGTGGAATTCGGCGATTCGGATGAGGTACAGGTCGGCGATGCGGTGGTTGCCATCGGCAATCCCCTGGGAATCGAGCTGAGCGGCACCATGACAAATGGCATCATTTCCGCTATCAACCGCAATCTGGATTTGAACGGCTCAAAAATGACACTGCTCCAGACGAATGCCGCGCTGAACAACGGCAACTCCGGTGGCCCTTTGATCAACGGCTATGGTCAAGTGATCGGCATCAACACGGCGAAGATCAATGCCAACTATAGTACCGCTTCCGTGGAGGGCATTGGCTTTGCCATTCCGTCAAATACGGTTTGCAGCATTGTCGATGAGCTTCTAACCAGCGGCTATGTGAGCGGCAGAGCCACGCTGCGCCTGAGCGTTGCAGATATGAACGAGGTGCAGCGGGTCTACCTACAGCTGCCAAAGGGTGTCTATGTCGCGGAAGTGGCACCAAACTCGAATGCCTATTTTGCGGGCATCCGATATGGTGACATTCTCGTGTCCATTGACGGCGCCGAAATTGACTCCACGGACGTCTATACCAACAAGCTCTCGGAGTATTCCGCAGGCGACACAATACAGGTGGTTATTTACCGCAACGGTGCGCTGTGGACCGCAGATATCCTGCTGGAGGAGCAAGTTGGATAATAAACAACAATAAGCACAGACGGGGGACTACAAAATTGCAGTCCTCCGGCACGGCTCTGCGCCAAGGCAGCGAGCGCTTCTTGGGATCGGATGATTTGACAACAAGAAATATTAAAAAAATCGAAAAAGTGCTTGACTTTCTGATATTTTCTGCTATAATATCAAATGTTGCCAAAGACAGCAGGTGGCGCAAGCCGTAAGTCCTGCCGAGGTGCGGAGATGAATTTGTATGTTTCTGTGTCCTCATGTCTTTTGGCATGAGGACATTTATTTTTCGGAGGTGACAACTATGCCCAATGCCAAGGTTCTTGAAACCAAAAAGGCTCTTGTGAATGCGCTGGCCGACAAGCTGCAGAACGCTACTTCCGCAGTGTTCGTTGACTATAAGGGCATCACTGTCGCACAGGATACTGAACTGCGTAACAAGTTCCGTGAAGCCGGTGTGGAATACACCGTTGTGAAGAACACCCTCACAAGATTTGCTGCCAACCAGGCTGGCTATAACCAGTTTGATGAGCTTCTCAATGGCACAACTTCTATGGCTTGCACCAATGGCGATCCCATTGCCCCGGCTCGTATCGTATGCGAATTTGCAAAGAAAAACAAGAATGTTGTTAAGATCAAAGGCGGCTTCGTAGAAGGCACCGTCATGAGCGTAGAGCAGTTGCAAGGCTTCGGCGAACTGCCCAGCAAGGATGCACTCATCGCACAGGTTCTTGGCACTTTCCTGGCTCCCATTTCTTCTCTGGCATTTGTTCTGGATCAGATTCGTATCCAGAAGGAAGGCCCCGCTGCGGAAGCTGCCGCAGAATAATCTACTTTACAATTAACTTTTTAGGAGGATATTTACTATGTCTGAGAAAATCGCTGCTCTGATCGAAGAAGTTAAGGGTCTGACCGTTGTTGAACTGGCAGAACTCGTTCATGCTCTGGAAGACACCTTTGGTGTTTCCGCCGCTGCCGCTGCTGTTGCTGCTCCCGCCGCTGCTGCTGCCGAAGTGGAAGAAAAGACTGAATTTGACGTTGTCCTGAAGGACTGCGGCTCTTCCAAGCTGGGCGTCATCAAGGTTATCCGTGCTGCTACCGGCCTCGGCCTGAAGGAAGCAAAGGAAATCGCCGACAACTGCCCGAAGACCTTGAAGGAAGGCATCTCCAAGGAAGACGCAGAAAAGCTGGCTGAAGATCTCAAGGCCGCTGGCGCTACTGTCGAGGTTAAGTAATTTAACTTTTGATGCCCTGAATTTCAAACAATCCCGCCAAACCAGCCCTGTATTCAGGTCGCCGGTTTGGCGGTTTTGTATGTTCAAGCGCTATGTCAGGGCAACGCCGAAAGTTCGGGTGCAATCGATTTAGGTTCGTATCAAATCAATGACGGGACTACAGATAGTGACAAATTGAAAAATGAGGTGGAAATATATCGTCAAACAAGGAATATTTGCAATTCATTTTGGGACAGCTGTCCGAGGTGGAGGAAGTTACATATCGGGCGATGATGGGAGAATTTCTGATCTATTATCGCGGTAAGATCATTGGAGGAATCTATGATGATAGGTTCCTTGTGAAGCCGACAAAATCAGCGCGTTCCTTGATGCCGACGGCTCCTTCCGAAGTTCCTTATGCGGGAGCAAAGGAAATGCTGTTGGTAGAGGAAGTGGACAATAAAAAATTTTTGAAAGACTTGTTTTATGCGATGTATGATGAATTGCCAAAACCGGTAAAAAAGAAGTAATACGAAGGAACCTCTGATTGATCTGGTATGCAGATTCAATCAGTGCTTCCTTAAAATGGCGATTCGTATGATGCAATGATTTTTTAAAAAATTTGCTATGGTACTTAAAACCAAATCATAACTTATTAA
>CAMDZY010000129.1 GCA_945910975.1 uncultured Clostridia bacterium
AATTTTGAAATACGGCAAAAAATATATCCTTTTTCTGTCTATTCTTACCCTTGTGCTGGCAGCCTGCTACCCCATCTCTCCGATGGTGCGCAACCAAAAAATGGTCGCCGAGAACGCGCAGCGGAAAACGCAGGTGTTTGAAGACTTGGTCGACATCGGCGAGCAGGAAGCGCAGGGATTGACCGGCAAGGAATATGACACCGAACGTCTGCGGCTGGGTTACAGCTATTATTGCAGCGAACTGGTAGACCGTTTCGGAATTGAAGCAGTGCTGGATGCCTACAACTACACGGAAGACGTCCCGACTATCATCAACGAGCGCACATGGAAGCTGCAATATTGCCGGCTTTTGATGAAGGAGTCCTCCCCTGCTTCCCGCTGGTTCGGGCTAAACGTCGGCGCGATGATCCACAACGGCCTGAGCCACGACCTGGAAAACGACTTCCACGGCATCTACTATCTTTACGGGTGGATCGGCCTTGCCTTGTTGCTGCTCTTCCTTGGCTATTTCCTCTGGCTGGTCGTTCGTGCCATGACGCGCGCGCCAAAGCGGTATTTTACCATGGAAGCCGCCGGATGCGGTATTGCGCTGATTGCGCTGCTTCTCCACTGTTACTTTACCTGCGGTGTGCTGCGCCGTTCCAATACACTCTTTTATTTAGGCGTCATTCTTGCCATGATTTACTATCTGGTAAAATTGAAACCCTATTCTGAAAACTGAGGTGATTTGTTTTGTCTTCCAATCGGCGGCTTGACCGCAAAAAAGCGGTTCTGTTCAAAAACACATTCATGCTGTATGTTTTGCAGTTCTCCACCTATATTTTGACGTTTATTGCCATACCCTATGAAACCCGCGTTGTCGGCAAGGAAATTTATGGCAAGGTCGGCACGGCCTCGGCCATTATGGTCTACATTCAAATGGTCATCGACTTTGGATTTATCCTCTCGGCAACGGAGCAAGCGTCGAGAAATCGTAACGATTCCGGTCAGCTTTCCAAAATTTTTACCTGTGCCACAATTAACAAGCTGATTCTAGCCGCGATCAGCGGATGCGTATTGTATGTGCTTTGCCTTTTGATCCCCTCTTGGAAGCCAAACACCACATTTTTCATGCTCTATTTCGTTTCCACCGCGATCAACGCCCTGATGCCTGACTTTATTTATCGCGGCTTAGAGCAAATGACCACCATTACCATCCGCGCCGTGTGTATCCGCGTGTTCTTCACCTGCATGATTTTTGTGGTCCTGCAAAAACCCTCAGACTATTATGTCATTCCAATTTTGAACATCATCGGCAACCTCGGCGCCATCCTTGCAATCTATTTCCATATGTTCCGCAAGCTCAATGTTCGCTTTTGCAACGTCACAAAAAAGGAAGTCGGTGCTTCGCTTCGCAGCTCGTCCACCTTTTTCTATTCCAGAATTGCAAGTTCGCTTTACACCAAGAGCAATTATATCATTCTCTCGCTCGTTGGCGTCAGCTCCGGCGACACCGGCCTGTATACCTCTGCTGATCACCTGATCGGCGCCGTGCAGAACTGTGTTTCCCCTATTTCCGACAGCCTGTATCCCTACATGGTGAAAAATCACGATTATAAGCTGGTGAAAAAGGCGCTGATGATCATGATGCCCATTATTGTTGCCGGTGTCACGGTTGTGTTCATTTTTGCCGAACCGCTCTGCGTCTGGTTTTTTGGCGCAGATTTCGCCGGAACCGGCAAGATCCTGCGGGCGATGCTGCCGATTGCAATCGTCATTTTGCCAAGCTATGTCTGCGGCTTCCCTATGCTCTCGTCAATGGGCCTTACAAAGTTTGCCAATTATTCCACCATTTTCGGCTCTGTGATGCACCTGGTCAATCTGGCGGTTTTGTATGTGACCGGCTATATGAACGTGATAACGCTCGGTGTCGCTGTTTCCGTAACGGAAACGTTGATTCTGCTTTTCCGCTTGATCGTCATTTGGAAGCATCGCGACCGTTTAAAGCAGCCGAGCCAGCCAAAGGAGGATGCTTGATATGTCTGCTCTTGTGCACAAACTATGCAGTGTGGCGGCATGGTATTTCTACCGCCTGTTCCCCGTGGAGAAGAACAAGGTCGTTGTCTCGAGCTTTTATGGCAAGGGTTATTCCGATAATCCAAAGGGCATTGTAGATGCCTTGCTCCGCCGCAATGCAAACATAAAAATTGTCTGGCTGGTCAAACCGGGTGCAGAGGATTCGTTGCCGGAGGGTGTCACACCGGTTTGTTATGATTCTTTGCGCCGCATCAAAGAATTGTCCACTGCAAAGGTCTGGATCGACAACAACCGAAAGGGTGCCCGTATCAAGCGCAAAAACCAGTATTACCTGCAAACCTGGCACGGCTTGGCACTCAAGCGTATCGAACGCGATGTGGCGGACAAGCTGCCGGCATATTACGAGCGCTATGCCCGGCGCGATTCGGCGCAGTGTGACGTGATCATTTCCAATTGCACCCACATGACCAAAATTTATCGCAATTCGTTCTGGTTTGACGGCGAAATTTTGGAGTATGGCTCGCCGCGAAACGATGTGCTTTTTGCCGATCCCACACCCTACCGAAAAAAGGTACGTGATGCATTTTCTCTGCCGCAGGACAGAAAACTGATTCTCTACGGCCCAACCTTCCGCGCCAATCACAGTGTTGACGCATACCGCCTGGACTGTGAGGGGCTGCGGCAGGCCTGCCACGAACGTTTCGGCGGCGATTGGACAGTTTTGGTGCGTCTGCATCCTGTTGTGGAGCAGCTGGCCGGCGATTTGTTTGCATATGATGGCAATACCATCTGCAATGCAACAGCCTTCCCGGACATCACGGAATTACTGGCAGCAACGGATTTGACCATTACCGACTACTCCTCCTTGATGTTTGACTTTGCCCTGACCGGCAGACCGTGTTTCCAGTTTGCCGTTGACATTGCGCAATATCAAAATGACCGCAATTTTTATTTTTCTCTGGACAAGCTCCCCTTCCCCACGGCTACCTCGAACGCGGAGCTTTTCCAAGCAATTCGCAGCTTTGACGAAGCCGCCCATGCCGCCCGCTGGCAGGAATTTTCCGAGTCCTTTGGCCTTTGCGAGGACGGCAAAGCGTCGGAACGCTGCGCCGACTGGGTTTTATCCCACTTAAAATAAAAGCACAAGTCAAGCGCGTCCATTAAAATGCCCCCTGCGACAGGGGGTATTTTTGCGCCGGTTTTCGGCAGTTTGGTTGCAATCGCAGCAAAATTGTGATAGAATTAGCCCAAGAAAGGGGAATTTGCATGACAATAATGGAACGATATTTGCAGTATCTCGGTCAAATCGCCGAGGGAACGCGAAAACCGCCGGAGGGCTTCCCGCCAAAGCAGACGCAATCGCTGGGAGAAAGCATTTTGCAGATGGTGCAGCAATGCGCCAAAGAGGACGGGCTGGAAATTCCCCAAGCGGAATTGGATGCCTTTGACCCTGCGCAGGTGGAGCAGCTACTGCAAGAATCCGCCACCAAGCCGGAACCCGATGACAGCGATTTGCCCCACATTGAGGAGCCGGATGAGCCTCGCAACGCGTGTGAGGTTCTGCTCGACTGCTGCCTGCTGGACGACAATCTGTTCCTCTATTTGGTTGAAACATTAAAGACCGGCGATGGCCTTGGCTTCTTTAAACTCTCACAAGTCGCAACAAAGCAGGACATTCCGCCGCAGGAATTTCTGCGCTGGCTTGGCACAAAAGAGCATTACGCCCCGGCGGCCGAGCAGGCCTGCGTTGCGGTTATGGACGCGGTGCTGGCGCGGCTGGAGAACGAAAAGCAGATGGATTTGATCGCCGCATTGATTTCCGGTGACCGGAAAACCTTTGAATTATTCCGCTGCGAAGCGCCGGAGCTGGTACATTTGCCGGATGCCACTTATGAATGGTTTGAATCCAATTACTTAAACCGCTACTACCCTGTTCGCTTTATGATGCGCCGCTACGGTATGCAATTTCCGGAATATCTGGAGGGTACGAAATGACACGTGGAGAAAAAGCAGCACAATTCTTTTTGCAGGGCTATAACTGCTCGCAGGCGGTCTGCTTGGCTTTTCAGGATTTGACAGGTATGGACAAATCAATGCTTTTGCGCCTCTCCTCCTCCTTTGGCGGCGGTATAGGGCGGATGCGTGAGGTATGCGGCAGCGTGTCCGGGATGTTGATGGTTGCCGGTCTTCTATACGGCTACGATGACCCAAAGGATCACAGCGCCAAAACCACGCACTATGCCAGAGTTCGCGCCTTGGCCGACGAATTTCGCACCAAAAACGGCAGCATTGTCTGCCGGGAGCTGTTGCAAAACTGCAAAACCACGCCTGGCGGCGTTCCGGAGCAACGGACGCAGACTTATTATCAAACCCGCCCATGCGTGCGCATGGTCACAGACGCAGCAAACATCTTGGAGCGCTATATTCAGGAGAACCCCATCTTGTAACTCGGTGGCTCTTGGCGCAGAGCAGCCGCCGCAGAAAATCATTTTTGACAAACTGTTGACCGGGCTGGTTTTTGCCAGCCCGGTCAAGTGTTTTGGCTTATCGTCTGACGTCGTTTTGATCGTTCGCGTTGTCGGCAGGGGTATTGTCAGAATTGCCGTTTGTGTTATGATTATCTGTGTTGCCGTTTGGGTTAGGATTGTCTGTGTTGCCGTTCATATTGTTGTTGGTGTTATTGTCTGGGTTATCGTTTGTGGTAGCATTGTTACGGTTATCCGTTGGATTGGTATCATTGTCTGTCGGGTTCAAATCGTCTTCGATCCGGTCAATCTCATCGAGAACACCGTTGGTCGTGCTGGGTGTTGTTTCTCCCCCGTTGACGACACCGTTGTCCGTGTCGGACACATTGCCCCTGTTTCTGTCGGTGCAAGCAGTAAACAGCCCGACGATCAGCAAGGTGCATACCATAAGCAAAATCAGTTTTTTCATAATTGTCTCCTCCATTCTTTCTATGTCGCGGTGATAGTATTTCCCTGTTTTTTTAAAATA